>JASFIX010000528.1:0-3748 GCA_050122435.1 Desulfobacterales bacterium | reverse complement strand
AAAACGCACCGACGGCGGTCAGTGCCGCAAATAGCGACGCATACACCATCATTCTCAATTGATTCGACGAATCCACTTTCGCTAACTCCAATTAAACAAAATCTTAACCACAAAGATCACGAAGAACACCAAGAATCACTCTGATGAAAACAATCGCCGTAAAGAATCTTTTGTAGGGACCCATCGGCACATTTCAAAACCAATGCACCATTATCGTCCACATCGATCGCTTTGCCGGTAAAAACATCACGGGTTGTCACTACCCGAACCTCACGATTCAGGGTCACCGTATAGGTTTTCCATTCCTCAATAACCTGATCATGCTCCAAGGTTTGCATTCGCTGTTCAAAGGCATCCAGATAACGCGCAACAATATCCTTTATGGAAACCTTGCGACCCAAAATCGCTTTTAATGAGGTTGCTGCCGGTTCGATGCCTGAAGGATCATTGTTGACGTTTAACCCAAGACCGACATTGATAAACGCCACCCGATCCGCTTCAGCTTCCAGCTCGGATAACATGCCGCATATCTTGCGTTCATCGACCAAAAGGTCATTGGGCCACTTGACCCGAACATCAACATCAAACATCTCATTTAAGGTTCGGGCAAGGGTCAGCGAAGCTAAAAAGCTAACCCTGAAACTTAATACCGGCGGCAGATCAGGCCTCAGCACCACCGTAAAATAGAGGCCACCTTTATCGGATAACCATTGCCGGTTCAGGCGCCCGCGGCCACTCGTCTGGCACCCGGCGATGACGGTTGTGAAATCCGGACACCCTTTGCGTGCCAGCTGTTTGGCTGCATCCATGGTAGAGGGCAATTCCGTATGGTAGATGATTTTGGATTCCCGGCCTACAAATTCCCATGGGTAGGGTAAATCCGGGGAATTTTCGAGTCGGTATCCTTTGGCAGATGCTTTAATTTTATAGCCATGCTTTTGAAGTTGCTGAATATGCTTCCATATGGATACCCGCGAGATGCCCAGCTGTGTACTCAGGGCCTGCCCCGAAACAGTTCCTTCCGTATTTCTCAGATTTTCAAGAATGCGCCTTTTCATGATTAAATTAAGAATATGGTTAACCATAAGAGTCGAAAAGGGTAACCAAATTTGTCGGGTGTGTCAATCGGAATATCGTCGTTGGGTTTTAGAAGACGGAAGTCAGATCCGGGCGGTTGTGGATTGTGAATTTCGGATTACGGAATTAAGGGCTTCTATTTTCTGGCACTGGCAGCTTCCGCCTGCCTTACGACTTCTGCTAGCTGCCGGCAACCGTAGAAAGAGGTCAGCGGTGGTTTCTCACTGACCTCAACATTCCGCAATCCGCAATCTGAAATCCGCAATCAATAAGGATTGCTTCGAACTTCCACACCCCAGGATCTTAAATTTTGGGTAATAAATTCAACCACGCTGTGATGGGCTGCCTGCCCGTTGCCGACAACCGGAATGGGATTGCCGAACTTAAAATAGATCGGTCGGTCGGGATGGATCGGTCCAATATCTTTTAACCAGCGGCCGCTGCCTTGAAAGTCTGTTTTAAGGGCAATCGGAACCACCGGCACCCCGGCTTTACGAGCCAATTTTACACCGAGCGTATTAAAGTGTTTGATATCGAACACAGTGCTGCGGGTTGCCTGGGGAAAAATAACCACCGAGCATCCCTGCTGAATACGATTCTGGCCCCCATTTAATACAACCTTTAAATCTTCACGGGGATTCTTTCGGTGCACAGATATAAAATCGAGCGCTTGCATGACCCAGCCAATGATTGGGTACCTGCGCAATTCATCTTTGATAATAAAGGTGACATCGTTAAATGCCAGGGTAAAGGATGGAAGAATAATGGTTTCAAGAATGCTCATATGGTTGGCGATAAAAACCAGAGGGCCTTCATGCTCGCATAGGCCTTCAAGGCCCGATACCTTCAGACGACCGCCGGCGGATTCGGCGGCCTTGATGCAGCTGAGCGACGCGCGCAGCCATCTTTCGTTGGTCAAGGTTCCCCGGCGCCCGGCTAAGCCTGCTTTAAGAAAGGCCAGCGCAACTCGGGCATAAAAAATAAATGCCGGCCACCCCGGAAGATGATGTGCCAGGAGGCGCCGTCGATCAGGGCTTTGATAAGCATGTTCAGTTTTTACGATCTGCCGAAATTGATAATTATTCATATTTATTTATATCGGATATTTTAACCAGAGGAACAAAGACCCTGCAAAGGTAATTTATACAGGCAGGCGTGTCAATTGAATATTTCAGGTGGGTTACAGCCGATCGAGCAAGCTTTCATGGATTTTGTCAAAACTACCGTTGGACATCACCAGGATAAGGTCCCCGGGAACGGCCTGACGCACCAGAAATTCGACAATGGAATCCGTATCAGCAAAAAAATGGGCATCCTTGCCGCGTTTCTTTAGATCTGCGACCAGCTGTTGGGATGAAAATCGTTCGGCAGCTGGAATCTTTTTTAATAAAGGTGGCTGACGGATACAGATAAGATCGGCATAATCAAAGGATTGCGGATAGATGCCCTGGAAAACGTTGCGCATGCTGGAATTGGTTCGAGGCTCAAATACGGCAATCAGGCGTTTGTCGGCATAAAATGATTTAACGGCTTCAAGGGTTTCACGAACCGCTGTTGGATGATGGGCGAAATCATCCATGACGGTAATCTGGTTTTTTTGACCCCGGATTTGCTGGCGACGTTTAACCCCTTCAAAGGTTTCCAAAGCCTCTGAAATTTTTCCAATGGGTGTACCTAAATGATCGGCGATGGCAATAACCGGCAAGGCATTAAATAGATTATGGCGGCCGATCAGCCGGCTCTTAAATCTTCCAAATTGCTTCCCGGACTTCAGCACATCAAATACGCTCCAGGGCGCATCGATCTGAACGTTTGAAAGATGCCAGGCAGAATGATCATTATGGCCATAAAGTTCGATGCGGCAGTGCGCCCGTTTCATCAGATCCTTTACATTTTCATCACCATCGAACGCCAAAAGCAGACTGGTCGAATCGAGCCGGGAAAGAAACCCGCCGAATGCCGTTCGGACATGATTCAGATCTTTAAAAATATCGGCATGGTCAAATTCTACGCTGGTCAACACGGTCATGGCCGGCTGAAAATGCATGAACTTGGGGCCTTTGTCGAAAAATGCGGTGTCATACTCGTCGCCTTCGATGACCATGTAGTCTCCGCCACCCAGCCGGAAGTTGCTGTCGAAGTTCTGTAATATTCCCCCAATCATAAAGGAGGGGTCGCATCCGGCTTTGTAAAGCATCCAGGCTAAAATAGATGCGGTGGTGGTTTTGCCGTGAGTGCCTGAGATCACAAGTGTTTTTTTATCCCGGGCGACAAATCGGTTCAAGGCCTGGGGCATGGAACAATACGGGATTCCCATTTGCTCCATTTTTTTTGCTTCCGGATTCTCGCGGGTGACCGCATTGCCGACAATCACCAGATCGGTTCCATCGGAAATGTGTGCTGCATTGAAACCGTCCATGATATGGACGCCTTGCTCCACTAGGAAATCACTCATGGGGGGGTAGATTTTATGATCCGAACCGCTAATCTCAAAATTTAGATTTTTCAACATACAGGCCAGTGCGCCCATGCCGGTCCCGCATACAGCAATTAAGTGAATTTTGCGCACATCTTCGGGTATCAAATTTAGATTATCAGGCATGGATAATTCTTCCTGTCAAGCGTGAAATGAAAAGGCCCCCCCAGGCGGTCGTCGATCTCTCAAAAATTA
>JASFIX010000527.1:0-3753 GCA_050122435.1 Desulfobacterales bacterium | reverse complement strand
CCAGTTATGACGGTCCTCGGGCTTGTCCATGATGCCTTCGAAGTGCAGGATGACCGCATCGCTGTATTCGTTGAAAAACTGCTGGCATTCGGCTACAGACGGTGTATGGGGTGGGCATGCGGCTATTCTGCCGTATCCGCCGCAGCCGAATTTGCATTTTATGCGCACCCATTGGGACACGATGATTTTTTTGGGGTCGATCCATTTGTAGTCGGTGTAGCCTTTTTTCTTAAATATCGCATCTAATGATTTCCGTTTTTTTGCTGTCAGGCTCATATATTCATCTCCTTATCAATGGGCGCTGTAAGTAAGTCCTTTTTTAAAATCCAATGACCGGCATCTGCAAGCCCACAAGAACCCGGCGTCGCTTTCAGCTTCCGTCTTCGCTCTAACTAGCTTCCTCCTTCGTTAACCGCCGTCGCTATAGCTTTGTCGGTCAAGAAACTACGGAGGACAGGTCGCCGGACAAGTCGCCGAGACAAGATGCCGCGGCAGGCTCACACAAACAATAAAACAGGCATACGGTTCAGAGTTATTTACAGATTTTGCAGATTTATGTAGATAAGTAAAGCTCAAAACGATCGCACACTCTGCAGATTTCGGTCCTTCCCAACACAAAAATGAGGGAGGCCACCGGACGCCTCCCCACAATTTGCTTAAAAGGTTCGCTGTAATTTTGTTCTCTTGCCTGTTTGGCAAAAAATATATATTTATTTTGTGAAATCTTTACCTCAAGTATTGGTCCTGAACGATATATTACCCGAATTTTAAAAAAAATGAAAAATGTAATCATCATCTTTTTACTCTGTTTTTTTCCATGGACTGCTGTTGCCGGCGATGAACAAATGCGGCTGGAAATTGATCACCTGATAACTTACATTCAAAATGCGGACTGTAAATTTATCAGAAATGGCAAAGCGTACATGCCTGATGAAGCCGTTGAGCATATTCTAAAAAAGTATGACCATTTCAAAGCGAAGATTAATTCGACCGAGAAATTTATAGAGTTCTGTGCAACAAAAAGCATTTTAAGCAACCAGCCTTATAAAATAGGTTGCCCGAATCGAGAATTGGTCGAAAGCAAGCATTGGCTGCTACAGGAATTAAAAAAATATAGAAATAATTAAAAAAAGGTACAAGGTATAAGGTATAAGGTACAAGGCTCAAGGTTCAGGGTTATCGGCACATTAAGAAGATTACAAAATTAAACAAATAAATAGTGAAATAGTTAAATAGATAAATAGTTGATTGGTCAAATTATGGATCTTCCAGGGCTTTTTTAGAGGCAGCTCTGTTAGGTGGGTTTTTTCTTGACAAATTTCGGGCGACCATCTATAGATTCGGAATAGCTATTTTATAGCTAACTTATAGCTGTTTTAATGGCAGGGAAAATAGCGCTTCCGATATCCATTGGCATATAAAACCCATAATTTGGAGGATTGGAAAAATGGAAATCAATCCGGATTTTGCTTCACCCTGTGGCCTTTATTGCGGGGTTTGTGCGATTTATATTGCCCACCGTGATAATAATGAAAAGCTTAAGCAAGGGCTGGTGAATCTGTATAAGGGAAATGTGCCGGGCAAGGGTTTGCTTCCCAATTGCGAAAATCTTTCAACCGAAGATATAAAATGCGATGGGTGTCTGTCGGACAAGCCCTTTATGCATTGCCAGCAGTGCGAAATCAAAGCCTGCACCAAAGAAAAAGGTTACACGGGATGTCACCAGTGCGACGAGTTTCCCTGTCAGCATATTGAAGACTTTCCGATGGCGGTTGGGAAAAAGGTTATTTTAAGGACGATCCCGTATCGGCGAGAGGTCGGCACTGAAAAATGGATTGAAGATGAAGAAGCCCGCTATATCTGTCCCGAGTGCGGCAATAAAGTATTCCGGGGTGTGATTAAATGCAATCAGTGTAAGGCGATGCTAGATCTGGATTAGCTTCTTTGAATCGGTTTTCACAGGTAGCGTTGATTTTTAAGCGAAAGGACCAATCTATTCCCTCGCTTTATAATAATATAACTATAAATTACAGTTACATACCTTGCTTCAGCCTATCGCCGCCTCACCATTAAATCGATGTGTTTTTTCCTTGACAAACTTTTTGTGACCCTCTATAGATACTTTATAGCTATATTGTAACTAATTTATAGCTGATGTTAATTCCAAAGTGTTCCGTTCAACAGAGGAAAATATGGCTGCCTCGAAAATAGAAACGGACCCGAAAGAGACCCGTATGAAATCGAAAGATTCCGGTAATCCCCGCAAGACCAAATTCGAGGTCTTCGGGGAAGAAATGATCGAAAAGGAAGTTAAACCATCCGGAAACAGCGGCCGGGTTTACCTGCCCCTCGACTGGGTGGGCCAGCACATCAAAATCATTCGCATCGATTGATGCAGAACAAGATACAGGCCATGTTGAGTTAAACGCCTGAAAGTTATGATGAATTGAAATTAATCCAATGATCCAAGCAATATAGAAGGGAAAGAAAATGAGGTACGCAGAAACAGGGGTTAATTTAGAAATTGATCTAACCCGAGGAAACATTGAAAGGGTACAAACAGACCCAAAAGACACCGAGCTTTATTTAGGGGGGCTGGGTACCAATGCCAAGCTGATGTGGGACCGGGTTGGCCCGGAAGTTGACGCCTTTGATCCCGAGAATCTGCTCATATTCGGCGCCGGTCTTTTATGCGGTACGCCGGCTACCGGTTGTAACCGCACCATTGTGACCACCATCTCTCCTCAGACCAAGTTATTGGCATTTTCGATGATGGGGGGATTCTGGGCGCCGGAATTGAAGTATGCCGGCTATGACAAAGTGATCCTGCGCGGCAAATCCCCGGATCTGGTTTACATCTGGATCCATAATGACAAAGTGGAAATACGGGACGCCTCTCATTTAAAGGGTATAGGCTCCAATGAAACGGCCCAAATCCTTCGAAAAGAGTTAAATCAGCCCAAAGCCCAGGTGGTGTCTATCGGTTTGGCCGGTGAAAACAGGGTGTATTTTGCTTCCGCTGAACAGGGAAGATCCAGTGCCAGCCGGCAAGGGATTGGCGCTGTTATGGGAGATAAAAATGTAAAAGCGATTGTCGTGCGCGGCACCGGTGACATCGATGTCGCCGACCCCATGAAATACCTTGAACAATGCAACGAAGTGCTGGAGTATATTAAATGGCGCGAAGACAACCCGATTCCGGGGGTTATCCCTATTCTGTCCGTGCTGGGATCACCCCAGGAGATGGTTATCCATGACGAGAAGTGGCATACCGAAAACTTTGTCTGGGGTAATGCACGAACACGCAGAAAAGAATTCTGGACCGAGGAAGTCGCAAAGGAGTGGTATGACACCCTGGAGTCGGCGCGGACCCGGATGATTAGCTGCTATAACTGCCCCATGAAATGTGGTGCTACGCTCAACCTGCCAGGACTTCCGACGTACATGATGAAGTGCTTTACGAAACTGACATGGACGATGGCGGCATTTTCAAACCTTGAATTCGGTTTGACGATCGCCCAAAAGGCTACCGAATACGGCCTGGACGGCTACTCGACTCCCCAGGTCATTGCCTTCACTCTTGAACTATATGAAAACGGCATCTTAACTGACGAAGATTTGCCGGGAATGCCTGAAGATACCGAGGAGAGATTTTATTGGTTGCTGGACAAAATCGTCCACCGGGAAGGGATTGGAGATATTCTGGCTAATGGCACGTATTGGGCGGCCAAAGAAATCGGTAACGGCGCAGAA
>JASFIX010000526.1:0-3754 GCA_050122435.1 Desulfobacterales bacterium | reverse complement strand
TTTTGTTCCGGGCTGCATTTTTTAACCTGCCAGCATGCTTTCAATTTTCCTTTTTGGGTATTTTGCTTAACGGCTAAAAAATACATCTGGCGTTCAACCCCTGCGGGTACGCGGCGCCATCCCTGCTCATAGCTGTGCACGGCCTTAAGCGATACACCCAATAGCTGGGCCATTTGAGCCTGAGTTTTGCCCAATTTTGCTCTAAGTTCCTTAAACTCTGTACTTTCCATAAGATTCTTCCCTTAACTGAGTGTTTATTTTTTGCAAGGTTAACAGCCCAATTTGATACATTGTGGCAGTTGTGTCAACAAAAAAGATATATACGATTATGCAGAAAGCTCAAGCTAAGCTCTTTCAACCACGAAGAACACCAAGGACACGAAGAGGGATTTTAAGTTTATTCTAATCTGCCTTCGTGATCTTCGTGGTGAGATAACTATCGGACGTATTCAACTGGAAATTTCCAGATAACCACAAAGATATATTTAAAGAGCGGCGGTGATAATACCGCCGCCCAGAACCGTATCATCATCATAGATCACCGCAGACTGCCCGGGGGTTACCGACATCTGTGGCTTTTTAAATAATATCCGGGTCTGCCCCCCATCCGGCGGATAAACCGTTGCATCCGTCTCTTTGTGCCGAAGGCGGATTTTGACCTGTACATCCAGTGGTCGTTCGATGCGGTCAAAGGCAATCAAATTTAAATCGATGGCAACCAGGCCTTTTGAACGATGCTCATGGTGACTGACAACAATCCGGTTATTGGCCGCATCGATTTTGCTTACATACAGCGGCTGATGGGAGGCGATACCTAGACCCCGGCGCTGGCCGATAGTATAATGGATTATCCCCCGGTGTTTCCCGAGGACCTGTCCTTTTTCATCCACAATTTCTCCGGCTTCAATTTCGTCTTCAGAAAAAAGAATCGAATAATCCCCGCCGTCAATAAAATCTTGACTTTCTTTGCGATTTGCTGTTTCCAGCCCGAACTCGCGTGCCATTTCCCGGACCTGCTGCTTGGTATAATCCCCGATCGGAAAAAGCGTATGTGCGAGTTGCTTCTGTGTGAGGCCGTAAAGAAAATAGGTCTGATCTTTTAATCGGTCCGCAGCGCGCTTTAATAAAAAGCGGTTCCCCGGCTTTACAATCCGGGCATAATGGCCGGTGGCAAAACAATCAAAATCAAAACCGGCCTGTCTGGCCTTTTCCAGAAGAAAGCCGAACTTGAGTTTCTGGTTGCACACCACACAGGGGTTTGGCGTTTTACCCTCCAGGTATTCATTTCGGAAGTAATCGATGACATGATTTTTGTATTCCTGGCGCAGATCAATGGTCTTAAACGGAATCTTGAGCTTTTCGCAGATGGCGGCAGCCGATTCAACATCTTCTTTCTCACCGGGGCCGTAACAGGCATGTTTGGCGGATTCATCAAGATGAGCGGATCCGTCATAAATTTCCATGGTGGTCCCGCAAACTTCATAATCCTGTTTGCATAACAACGCCGCGGCAACCGAGGAATCCACGCCACCACTCAGTCCGACTGCGACTTTTATTTTTTTCTTTTCCATATTTAAGGTGTGCCCGTTGAGCCGGTTGAGCCGGTTTAGTCCGTTAAAATCGGAAAAATGTCTGATTTTATTTTTTTCCGGCAAACAGAACAAGGCGAAAACGGGCTATCGGGTTCAACCTAGTGGTATTCGTTTGCCCGATGCTCAAATGATCTTTTTTGTGACCCCTACTTATTCTTCAGAGCGGCGTTGAGTGAGCCGCTTTTAAAGCCGTCCAGATCTAAGGTGACGTATAGAAACCCCAATTTGTGAAACTTTTGGCTGATGGTTTCTCGATGTTGCATGGCCAACTCGAAATCTTCAGGTGTGACTTCAATCCTGGCCGTATCGCCGTGGTGTCGAACTCTGAGCACCTCAAAGCCGAGACCGGCCAGAAAATCTTCTGCAGCCTCAATCTGCTTGAGCTTATCCACACTGACCTCCTGGCCATAGGCAATTCGGCTGGCCATGCAGGGCATGGCAGGTTTGTCGGCAACTTCCAGGCCGAAAAAATCGCAGACCTTTCGGATCGCATTTTTATCCATTTTCACTTCCAGATATGGCGCCTGAATGGCAGCTTCGTCGGCCGCCTGCATACCCGGGCGGTAGTCGCCAAGATCATCAAGATTAACCCCGTAAAAAATCGGCCAGGATGAGTTGCTGAGGGGATTGCCCGGCTGCCCACGCAATTCCTCTATCCTTTCAAACAAGGCTTTCTTGCAATGGTAACAGCGATCCCCCTGGTTTGCCGCATAAAACGGATTTTGCATTTCCCGGGTATCAATAACCTGAAGGGGAATGTCGTGCTCCTTTGCAAAATTCACGGCATGGCGGTATTCCCTGCGCGCAAGCGAAGGGCTGTCTGCCAGAGCGGCCAGCATATTATTTCCCAAAGCCAGATGGGCAACATAGGCCAGCAGGGCACTGTCGACGCCGCCGCTGTAAGCGATAATCGCTCCTTGATAGCCGGAAAAATACGCTTTTAATTTTGTGGCCCAGGCTTCAGGAGCTATATTTTTTTTTGCGGTTTCTTTCATTTCAAGGTTTACCCGGAAAAAAGTTTTCACCACGAAGGCACGAAGAACACAAAGTAAAGAATTAAAACTGCTCGAACTCTTTGTGAACTTTGTGCCTTTGTAGTTGTATAATGGCAAATGCGAAGCGCTATAAAATCTGAATTTTGTTACATTGTGGCAGTTTAGTCAATGAAAAAAATAACTTGGATGGCAATGGGAATTTGGAAAGGAGCAACCAACGCAGTGAAAGCGGGTTAAGGCAAGAAAAAAAGTGATCTTCTATCTTCCCCCAATAGGTGGCTGAAGAAGGTGTTACCGCATTAAATCAGGTACAATATTTTTCAAAAGGCTTTCTGCTGAAAAACCGCCTTTTCCTGTATAATCCCGATTCGGTTCTTACCGCAGCGATTCGATATCGTCGATCGCGTATTTAATCTTTTTGACTGTTTTGAGCATGCGGGTATAAGCCATGGCTAAACCAATATTTCTTGCCAGCACCGACAGCGAGTCCACATCTTTTTCCGAGATATCCCAAACTTCATGATGATAGAGCCGCAGGGCCCCGATGACGCTATCATAAAATTTTATGGGAATGGACACGATGGCCCCGATGCCTTCTTGCTTGGCATCCTCGGGGTATTGGAGGCGATTGGTTTTGTTTATATCTCGAATGATAATTGGCTTTCCCTCAAGTGTTGCGCCAATGCTTTTATCTCTTAAAATCGGTCCCTTATGAACGTAACTCATGCTCAATCCGAAGCTTGCCAATACTTCCAGCTCTTCTGTTTCCGGATTGATCGCAAATATGGTACATCCTTTCATTTCAAGCGTTGCTACCAGCAACTGCGTCAGATGATTGGCCATAATTTCAAGGTTATCCGATTGGGCCATTGCTTCGAAGACGACTTTAAACAGTTCAATATCTATTTTTTCTTCGGCAGGCATGAATTTCCTCCTTTGCTTTTTGAACCCGGGTTCAAACCCCTTGACGAATATCTAAATTATCAGTTGAATTGTCTGTCTTTGACCATTCATTGGGTGGATGAAAACTTCAAGATACAATACAAACGGTTACATCTTTAAGTGCCATAACGACCTTATGTGAAATACTTCCTGAAAAAAAACGGGTCACACGAGCATGCTTTCGATTAAGAACTATGGTATCAAAATGTTCGCTGTTCACCAGAT
>JASFIX010000525.1:0-3760 GCA_050122435.1 Desulfobacterales bacterium | reverse complement strand
CAAGGCGCCGGACGCGGCATGGGGCGCGGTGGCGGCATACGGCGCAGTTAGCAAAGACAATCTGATTGAAAGACGTATTCATATGATTATCAGTATTGCCAGTGGAAAAGGCGGGACCGGTAAAACAACGGTGGCGACAAATTTAGCCCGAGCGATGGGTTCCGATGTTCAGTTGTTGGACTGCGATGTGGAAGAACCCAACGCACACCTGTTTATTCGTCCTGCATTTGAGGAACCGGAGCCGTTTTTTATGCCGGTGCCGGAAGTCGACGAAGACAAGTGCACTTTTTGCGGAAAATGTGCAGACATCTGCCAGTTCAAGGCCATTGCGCTGGTCAATGAAAATGTATTGGTTTTTGATCAGCTCTGTCACAGCTGCGCTGGGTGCTGGGAAGTCTGTCCGGAAGATGCAATTCAACAGGGCCGCCGCAAACTCGGTGTCATTCAAAAGGGCCAAAATAACGGTATAGAGTTCATCCACGGTAAGTTACGGGTGGGTGAAGCCATGTCACCGCCGTTGATCAAAAAAGTACGCTCCTATCAAAAACCTGAAAAGCTCACCATCATTGATGCGCCACCCGGGACTTCATGCCCGGTGATTGCATCCATGAAAGATACCGACTTTGTGCTTCTGGTCACCGAACCCACTCCATTTGGCCTATATGATTTAAAACTGGCCGTCGGCGCAGTTCAGACATTAAATATCCCGAGCGGATTAGTTATTAATCGAAGTGATCTGGGGGATAACAACGTCAGAGAATATGCCCATCAAAAAGGCCTATCGATTCTGATGGAAATTCCATTTAACAGAGAAATTGCAGCGGCATATTCAAGAGGCGAGATGCTGGTTGACGTCCTGCCGGAATGGAAAGACAAATTTTTAAGTCTTTATGATCAAATTAAACATCTTGCCAAACACTAAACACCAAACACCAAACACTAGACACTAAATACTAAACACTAAGTACTAAAAATACCCTGACCATGAAAGAATTGATTATCATAAGCGGCAAAGGCGGTACCGGTAAAACCAGCCTGATCTCAGCCTTTGCCTCTCTGGCTCAAAAAAAAGTTCTTTGCGATGCGGATGTGGATGCCGCCGACCTGCATCTGATCATGAACCCGAACATTGTCAGGCGTGCGGATTTCATATCGGGTCACACCGCCGCTATCGACACCGATAAGTGCAGCCAATGCGGAAAATGTCTGGATCTGTGCCGGTTTGACGCCATCAGTGAAGATTTTAAAGTCAATCCCATCGACTGTGAAGGCTGTGGGGTGTGTGTCGCCTTTTGTCCTGAAAAGGCGATCGATTTCCCGGAAAATCTGTGCGGAGAATGGTTTTGCTCAAACACGCGCTTCGGCCCCATGGTCCATGCCCGACTCGCAATTGCCGCAGAAAATTCAGGCAAACTGGTAACCCTCGTACGGCAAGAATCAAAAAAACTGGCAAATGAAAAAAACCTTGATCTTATTTTTACAGATGGCCCTCCCGGAGTCGGGTGTCCGGTAATCGCCTCCATCGGCGGTGCCAGCGCAGTGCTGATTGTGACCGAGCCCACCCTTTCAGGTATTCACGACATGGAGCGGGTCGTTCAGCTGGCCCGTCATTTCAAGGTGCCGGCCATGGTGTGCGTCAATAAATTTGACCTGAACCTCGACCTGACCCGTGAGATTGAAAATTTTGCCAAAAATAAAGATTTGCTTTCGGTGGGAAATATTCCTTTTGATCCAATATTCACAAAGGCAATGGTACAGGGCCAGACGATTTTTGAACATAATGGCGGCTCCAACGCCGGACAGGCAGTTAAAAAAATCTGGAATGCTTTGTCAAATAAGCTGGATTTGTAAATGGCTCAACCAAAAATAATTAAAATTTTACTGGTAAGTCAGGATACGGCCGCTATGTCCGCCTTTAAAGCAGGTTTGGAGGAAAATCAGGTTCAGACAGCATGGGCGCAATCCGGCGATAATGCAATCGCCAAGATCGACGAAGAAAGCTTCGATCTTGTCGTTACGGATGAAAATCTGGGGGATATGACCGGCCTCGAATGTATCGAAAAGGTTATCTCAATAAAGCCCATGGTCAACTGCGCGGCAATAACCTCGCTTTTGCCTGCCGATTTCCATGAGGCCAGCGAAGGATTGGGTATACTGATGTCATTGCCGGTCAGGCCGGGAAAAGAACAGGCTGAAAAACTGCTCGTTCAACTAAAAACTATTTTAATCCTGGCAGAGCCAGCTAGAACGGACTGAATTTAGTAAGTGAATAACAACAGACAAGGAGACATTTAATTATGAGAAACGGAAGAATAGCGGTTCCATCAAATGGGAACGGTGGTTTGGACGCAACCAGGTCCGGACATTTTGGCCACTGCGATGTGTTTACGGTTATCGATGTCGAAAACGGAGCAATAAAAAAGGTCTCGACGATTCAAAATCAGGAGCATGTTCAGGGCGGCTGCATGGTACCGGTTAATCTGCTTGCCAGTCACAATGTAAACGCCCTGGTGGTCGGAGGCATCGGCATGCGGCCACTGATGGGATTCAAACAGGCTGGCATTGATGTGTATCATGATTCACAACGACCTGAGATAAGGCCGGTAGTGGAGGATTTGATCGCTGGAAAACTGCCTGAAATCACAAACGATCAGGTATGTGGCGGCGGGGGCGGTGGATTGCATTCCCAATAAAGGAGAAACTGCAATTGAAGATAGCGATAACATCCAAAGGCAAAGACCTGGATTCACCCATGGATCCCAGGTTTGGTCGGGCGCCCTATATACTTATCGTTGATACGCTCAATCATGGGCTTGAGGTGCTGGATAATTCAGAAAACGTAAATGCGTTTAAAGGTGCCGGCATTCAGGCCGCCGTCATGGTAAGTGATCGGGGGGCGAAAGTTTTGCTAACCGGCTATTGTGGTCCAAATGCGTTTAAAACGCTAAATGCCGCAGGCGTAAAAGTGGCCAATGAGGTGACCGGAACGGTCAGAGATGCGGTCATTGCCTATAATGAAGGAAAACTATCGTTCGCTGATAGCGCTAATGTTGAAGCATCCTGGTAGGGGTGCTAAAATGGCCAACCCTTACATTGGGATCGGGCCGTCCTGCGATAGAACGGCCCGACCCCTGGACACCGAAGACGTAATCACAAAATTCTTATATTATCTTTGCTCCGTAACCGACCTGATGAGGTGATCCCTGAATTTCAAGACACCACATGATTTTGACATCAAAATGCGGATGGGGTTCCTTTATAAATTGCCGGGGGGGTTCTTTGATGGATATGGTTATCTCATGTCCTGGTAACAGGTCTTCATACGATTCGAAATACAATCCCCCATTACTAAAATTGTACATCGTGCCCTTATAAAAAAAATCAGCGGGACTCGTATTATGCAAAATAGGGGTATCACATGGAATCCGTTCATGTTTTCTGCGCTCCTTACCAATATTCATTTTTTTCCTCTCGTGCTTTATCCGATAAAAACAAAAACCCCTCCTCTCAATTCGAGAAATGGGGTCTTAAGATTTGTTCCATGATAACCTTCCATTGGGTTATCGGTTAAAAGCCACTTATGCCGCGTTTCCTTAATTCGGAACAAAATTATGAAAAGCGGTATAATTAATTAATTATAATTCTTTTTAATGAAAACTGACAAGAAAAAAGAGGAGGATTTTGCGTGAACGAAATAAATGCTGTCGAGAAAATAGCTGCTCAGATGCCCAGGCTAATGAGGACGCTTGGGCGGCTTCAT
>JASFIX010000524.1:0-3761 GCA_050122435.1 Desulfobacterales bacterium | reverse complement strand
GAGATATCCCCGACATGAACGCACTAGCGCTAATTTTCACCATTATCAGTGGATTGCAAACGCTGTTTTTTGGGATGTGGTTTGACATGGAATACAATAAAAATTTGAAATAATCAGTTTGTCTTCAGCAGCTGGTCAGTAATAGGGAAAAACAGTTGCGATAATCTTAAGGTGTCAATGAAAAAAGATAGGTCCGTACTCGTATTAACAACCTCATTTCCTACTCGTTTCTCATCTGCTGCCGGGTTATTTGTTTTTGAAAAATGCAGGTATCTGGTAAAAAACAAGATTCAGGTTAAAGTCATTGCACCCGGCCATGAAAGGGAGAAAAGAAAAGAAATTATTCATGGGATTTCAGTAAAACGGTTTAGATATTTTTTTCCGGCTAAACTGCAAAGACTGGCTTATGGAGCCGGCATCCCTACAAACCTCAAGACAAGTTTTCTTGCGAAAATTCAGCTTCCGATTTTTCTGTTCGCTTTTTTTGTTTCCACTTTAAATGAAGTCCGGCGATATAAAATTATTCACTGTCACTGGTCTTTGGCCGGTCTGGTGGGGGTGGTCGCCGCCAAATTATTTAATAAAAAGATTGTTTTAATGATGCATGGGGCTGAAGTATTTGTGTTAGGGGATCACCCGGTTTTAAAATTCTTGTTGAGAAATGTTGACTTTTTGATCAGCAACAGCACCTATACGGAAGAAAAAACGTTAAAGGTATTCCCGGTAAATAATCACGCGGTGATTTCACCCGGTGTTGATATCGATCAATATTATCCTCAATCTAAAATATCTAATCTTCGTGAAAGATTAAATATCGCTGCATCTGAAATATTTCTACTGGCTATTGGAAATTTCATCCAGCGAAAAGGTTTCGAATATTTAATCGAAGCGTTAAATATTATCGTTCACCAGAAGGGGATTAACAATATCAAATTAGGAATCGGCGGTCGGGGGCCCCTGAGAACCAAATATGAAGATATGGTCGAAACTTATGCTCTTAGCAATTATGTAGATTTTTTTGGTTTTATTGACGCCAAGGAAATGCCCTCCTATTATACCCAAGCGGATATTTTTGTGCTGCCTTCGATCATCGACGAGATGGGTGATACGGAAGGACTGGGCGTTGTTTTACTCGAAGCAAATGCGTGTAAAACACCCATCATCGGATCCAGAGTCGGAGGGATTACAGATATCATTCAAGATGGTGTTAACGGACTGACCGTCGCGCAGAAGGATCCGGCTGATTTAGCAGAAAAAATAATAACTTTGGCCGATGATAAGAACTTAAGAGCCGAAATGGGAGAAAATGGGCGCAAATTCGTGGAAGCCAATTTCAACTGGAACAGCATCGCCCAAAAAGTCATTAATGTGTATGACTTGCTATGAGCGCTGTGATGGGTAAAATCCTAAAAGCAATTGTCGTTAAATAGATTATTTTTTTATCTAGTCTTTTCATTTTGTAACCCTGTTTTGATGGGAAATCGTTCCTGGTCGATTGGATAAAAGCAAATGGCAGATCAAAACCCTTCACCTGTCGGTGAGAATCAAATCCGCGATTATTATAATTCGGTTTATTATAAAGATGCCCGACCGAACATAAGGATTTCAGGCCATTTTTCCCGTTTGGCATCCAAAATCGGCATGCATAAAGGAAACGCTGTACTGGACGTTGCCTGCGGCCAGGGAAATTGGTTGTTGGCTGTTGATCGGATGGGAGCCAATCCTTCTGGAATTGATATTTCGGATAAAGCGATTGATATTTGCAGAACCATTTTGCCCCATGCTGAGTTTCATGTCGGTTCTGCCGATAGACTTCCATTCGAAGACAAGCGTTTTGATGTTGTCAGCTGCCTCGGGGCCCTGGAACATTTTCCTGATCCAGTGGGCGCTTTAAAGGAAATGGTGAGAACAGCAAGGGATGACGCAAAATTTCTTCTATTGGTGCCGAACGCCGGGTTTTTAACCCGCCGCCTTGGACTCTACAAAGGAACAGACCAAATTGAAATCCACGAAGAATGGCGAACATTAGAAGAATGGAACGGACTTTTTGAATCCGCGGGATTGGCAGTGCTGAAACGCTGGAAAGATTTGCACGTGCTTTCCAGGTCGTGGATTGATGCGAAAGGCCTGTACCATATTCCTTTACGCATGGCCCAGGCCATATCCCTGGTATTTTGGCCGTTATCCTGGCAATATCAGGTCTATCACTTATGCCGCAAACGCAGATGATTAAGCTGAATTAATTTTTGTGCAATTGCTGCAAAATATCTTCAAGCGTGCGGGCCAGATCAAACCAGGTGGGAGGCCGCTGATAACCTGTTGACCGGTCCAAAAGTCTTCTTTCAATTGCTTCTGCAAGGGACCTCGAATCTGAAGGCGTGAACAGCCAGTCCGGATGATCCTTCAGCAACTCCTTGAGGCTGCCGACTCTGGCTGCGATCAAAGGGATGTTACAGGCCATAATCTCTCTTGTTTTTTGGGGGAAACAATATTCTCCGAAGTTGTCATCAGCATAGCAGATGACCGCCACATCCAACGAACTCCAAAAATAGGGCACCTTCTCAAACCGTAAAATTCCTAAATCATGAACCCGCGGTTCGTTTGGAATAAAAAAGTCAGGATCCCGTGGGCCGGCCAAAGCAAGTTGCAAATCTGGATATTTGTGCTTTAACTCCATGAATGCCTCTATCAAAAGGTTGGCCTCTCGAATTTTATACAGCCCACCAGCCGTTCCGATAATCGGTACATGGCGCGGCAATTTTAACAGATTGCGACAATCTTGCTTATCGAGCGGCTTAAACAAGTCATTGCGCACCGCAAATTCGATCGGGTAGACCATTTCAGATCTCCCGTATTCATCCTGAATAAATCGTGCAAAGGACCTACTGAGACAGGTGATGGCATCACTGTGTCGGATGGCCCAATGGTAGAGCTGCTTCAGAAATGGCAGTCGGGCAATATAAAATTCTCCAAAATTATCATATATGTCAAAAACCACCGGCTTTTTGCATAGGCGGCCTACCAGACATCCGATGACGCCGTAAAAAGAATCCGAACATGCCCATATCACATCAGACCGCTTTGATAATTTCAGAGCTTCCAGCATATACAAAATAACGCCGGGAAATTTTAATGACCAAGTGTTTATACTTTTCCATGAAACGCGCTCATCTTTTATCCATCCCGTTTTTCGGCGGGCATAGCTCAGGCACAGACCGGTCACCTCATGGCCCATCTGGCTTAAGCTCAGGGGAATTTCACGAAACCGCCCGAACCGATCATCGATAAGATCCTTATTCATGTATTGCCGTTTTGTTAAAACCAGTATGCGCATTCAACAGGGATCCTCTCATCACGTTAACTTACAACTCACAATCAAATAACAATTGATGGCAGTGCCAGGGGTCCAATTTTTCCATTAATTTTTGCGTAAACCTGGGAAACGGATAATACCCGAAAGGGATTGCGGTTATTTTTCGAAAGCCGAGCAGTCTCAGATAATCATAAAGGGTTCTATATGTGAAAACAACCAGGTGGCGGTCAGAGGGAGTATCCCCCTCCAAATTGAGATGCGGAACCTTTCTGCTTCGTATCAGGTTGTTTCTTTGCAGGAGGATTTCTGAATCTGGGTGCGGACCCGATGAAGGCATTCTTCCGACAGCCAGTAAGAACACGTTAAACCAGGCGCTCAGGTTGGGTGTGACAATGATAAGGTGACCCTTGGGTTTCAATACGCGATGCGCTTCTTTTAAAAAATTGCA
>JASFIX010000523.1:0-3762 GCA_050122435.1 Desulfobacterales bacterium | reverse complement strand
CTGTACAGGTGAAAGCCCCGGCTGATTTCCGAAAACTCCTGAAGTTCTGTTTGCCAGGATTCTATAATTGATTCAAGGGGCTCCATATTTTCAAGACGACTGCGGATTTTGTCATCTCCGATAATCAAATCGATCGGAAGTTTCTTGGTTTCATATTCATAGGGCGGCTGTTTCCATGCGAAATCATTTTTGTGATGCTTGATGACCGCCTGAAGCAGCCGCAGGCTGGTCTCATACGGCCGGTATTTATCCGGATCGGTGACATGAATCTGAAATCCCCTGCACGGTTGGGTCTGCCACTTGTTGGCGGTGGGCTCAAAGACAACCTCTCTGAGGATAATGCCTGGGATCAGTTCAGCGCTGAGTGTGGCAGCGATTTTAGCCGGATTTATATAGGGAGCGCCGAAAAGCTCAAAGGGCTGCGTTGTACCACGGCCTTCTGAGACATTGGTCCCTTCCCATATGACCTGGCCAGGATAAACCATGGTTGAAATAGGGCGGGGTAGATTGGGTGAGGGGGGCACCCATGGAAGTCCTGTCTGCCCGTAGAACATCGAACGCCGCCAGCCTTCCATTTGAATAACCTCGAGGCCACAGCCAATTCCAAAGTGCACATTGAAAAGATGCGCCAGTTCTCCGATGGTCAGCCCATGTCGCATGGGTAGTGGAAAGCGACCGACAAATGAACGCCAGGCAGGTTTAAGGCAGCTGCCCTCGATGGTTAAGCCGTTAATCGGATTGGGACGGTCAAGGACCACCACTTTTTTGTTCAAAGCTTCAGCAGCCTCGAGGCAGTAGGATAATGTGTATATAAACGTGTAGACACGGGTGCCGACATCCTGTAGATCTACCAAAAGCACATCGATGGGATCGAGCATTTCTTCAGTGGGGATACGGGTTTTTCCGTAAAGACTATACACCGGTATCTTTAAAACTGGATCCTCTGTATCGGCAGATTCGATCATGTTGTCCTGTTTTTCGGCGAAAAACCCGTGTTGCGGGGAATACAGGGCGGTCAGTTTGTCCGGCAAGCTACGTTCGATTAGAAATCGGGCATGTTTGAGCGTTGGGTCTACTGAAGCCGGATTGCATAAAAGACCCAGACGGCTGCCCGCAACCCATTTTGGCGGCGATTCTAAGAATCGCTCTAATCCGGTGCGTATTCTTGCCATAGCGCTCTCCCTTTTAGAGGGGTTTCATAAACCATTGACTAAAGTTGGGAGTGATCTAAAGTGCCTAAAGTTGCGGCGTCGCTGTGCTCCATCTATTAATAAAATAGACAGAATTCCTCAACTTTAGTCATTTTAGTCACTTTAGCTTAATTTAGTCACTTGTTTTATTATCACATTGCCAGATGCATCTAAAGTGAAAAAGCTTGACATCACAGACAATAATTCTTACAACACCAGGCTATTTTTGGTTTGGTTTCCTGAAATGTTTTACCTTTTTTGCGTCAAATGGAAATCACTTAATAACAACAACCCCGATTGAGTTATTTCTCAATTGGGCTATTGAGTTGACATCTGTGGAAATTGATTTGACAGGAATTGTCGTTGTCGTCGGCAATTACGGCAGCGGTAAAACCGAAGTGTGCATTAACCTGGCGGCACACCGTAAACTTGGTGGTATCGACGTTCGAATAGCTGATTTAGACCTGGTGAACCCATATTTTCGAACCCGCGAAGCCAGAGGACCGCTATCAGAGTTGGGGATCGAAGTCGTTCTTCCACCGGAGCAATATCTGCAGGCCGACCTGCCGATACTTAGCCCTCAGGTGGCTGGATTGATACGCCGGCCCAGCCAACTGACAGTGCTGGATGTCGGCGGTGATGATGTGGGTGCGACCATCCTGGCGACTCTCGAGGATGAGTTTAAAGGAAAATCCCTCAGGGTATTACAGGTTATCAACCCGTTAAGACCCTTCACCGAAACAGTTGAAGGCTGCCTTAAAATCCGCGCGGAGATCGAGCAGGCCTCCAGACTGTCTATTGACGGTATTATCGGCAATGCAAATCTAATTGATGAAACCAGCGCCGAAGATATTTATAGCGGCTATGATTTTGTTAATGGCCTGAGCCAAGAAAGCGATTTGCCGCTTGAATTTATTACCGTCTCGCGAGATTTGCTGTCGGTTGTCGATACCCGTCAATTTGCCTGCCCAGTACTGGCGATCGAAAGGCAACTGGTTCCGCCGTGGCAAAAACCCATTCCCCTCGGGAAAACGGGCCACTTGCCTTGACGCTTGCGCTTTGAGGCCTGCAGCGCTATGATGGACCGGCGATGCGCCAATGTGGACGCTGGTTCACCACAAAGGTACCAAGCACGCAAAGAGGTTGCAAAACCTTTTCACTTTGTGAACTTCGTGAACTTTGTGGTAAAATTTCAGTATATAAGTAACCGATATAATTTAATATAAACTATAAAGCGCAGTTTCGAAATTTATTGGAGGAGTTCTGATTCATGGCTTATGAGCATTTAATTGACAATGATCGATGTAAGGGTTGCGGTTTGTGTGTAACCGTATGCCCGAAAAATGTCCTGGAAATTTCAAATGAGGTGGGCGCCAAAGGCTATTTTCCGGCATTTCAGGCCCGTCCCGAGGATTGCATTTTTTGTGCATTGTGCTGCACGATGTGCCCGGATGTGGCCATCACCATCAGCGAAATTGAAGCGGAAGCAGCAGGTGGTAAATGAATTTTGCACCAGGTGGAGGCTCACTGCGTTGTTTTAAGAGTGAAAATTAAATAGTTAAAAAGATTTTTATCCATTAAAAATAATTTCAACTTCATATTAATTTTAATGCAAGATTCTGGTAAAAATAATTGGAGGAATATATGGGGAAAGTATTAATGAAAGGCAACGAAGCTATTGGCGAGGCCGCGATTCGGGCCGGCTGTTTGAATTATTTTGCCTATCCAATCACGCCGCAATCCGAGGTCGCTGAATATCTTGCCCGGCGCCTTCCGGAGGCCGGTGGCGTGTTTTTACAGGGTGAAAGCGAAGTTGCGGTTTCCTATATGATTCTTGGCGCAGCGGCCAGCGGGGAGCGGGTTTTTACGACCTCCTCCAGCCCGGGCATCAGTCTGATGAGTGAAGGCATCAGCTATATCGCGTCGGCCCAGTTACCGGCGGTGTTTGTCAATATCATGCGCGGCGGGCCGGGACTGGGTGGTATCCTTCCTTCCCAGGCGGATTATATGCAATCGGTAAAAGGGGGAGGGCATGGAGACTATAAACTGCTGGTCATGGCGCCGGCCAGTGTCCAGGAAGCCGTTGAAATGATGATGGGTGCGTTTGCGCTGGCTGAAAAATACCGCAATCCGGTCATGATTCTTGGCGACGGATTAATCGGCCAGATGATGGAACCGGTGGATTTTCCAGATTCACTTAAAGCCGAACCCACTAACAAAGATGAGTGGGCCACCAATGGCATGGACACAAGAAAAAGCAACCAGCGCAACCTGGTCAAAACGCTCTATCTGGATCCTGAGGTGCTCAACGCCCACAATTTGATGTTAAAAGCCAAGTATGAGCAAATGGAACGGGAAGAGGTGCGTTACGAGGCTTACAATGTGGATGATGATTATAATGTGCTCGTTGTCAGCTACGGTACCATGAGCCGTGTGTGCCGTACCGCCATCGATAATTTGAAGGATCAGGGCCTTGAAGTCGGCATGATTCGTCCCCAGACACTGTTTCCCTTTCCGAAAACAGCTATTTACGATGCAGCCGGCAAAAAAGGTTGCCGGGCGGTATTGTGCG
>JASFIX010000522.1:0-3763 GCA_050122435.1 Desulfobacterales bacterium | reverse complement strand
CGATGGAAAAATCTTTAATCCGATCCGCTTTCTTTTCCATCGAGTAAGCCAGATAGATCACCAATGCAATTCGGGCAAATTCAGATGGCTGAAACGAAAAGCTGCCCAACCGAATCCAGCGGGTAGAACCGCCGGCGGACAACCCCAGATCGGTAAACTGAATGACCGCCAGAAGCGCCAGAGACAGGCCGACCAGAGGATAGGCTAGCGGGCGATAATATTTGTATGGAAAATGTCGGCCGATGACCAGGATGATGACACCCGCAAAGGCGAACAACGCCTGTTTTTTAAGAAAAAAATAGTCACTGGCGAATTTTTTAAATGCCAACGCCGAGCTGGCGCTGTACACCATCACAATTCCGATCCCCACCAGGAAAAGTACCGGAAACAGGAGCTGAACATCATAGTTGGCTGTTTGCGTATGGTGTTGTTTTTTTGGCATTGTTATTATGGTTTACCGGTTAGCCCGTTGAGCCCGTTAGCCGGTCTACGGTTTCGGGCCAACAGACTTAGTGCCGCTTCCAGAGGCACACCGGAGTCGGGTAATTAATCCTTTTCTTTTAATTTCTCAACTGCCCGACGGAAATCATCTCCGCGTTCGGCATAATTGCCATACCAGTCAAAGCTTGCACAACCGGGAGAAAACAAAACCACATCCTCCGAGGCTGCATCCTGAAAGGCTGTTGTGACTGCCTCCTGCATTGAAGCCGCAACTTTTGTCGGCAACAGCTGCCCCAGGGCCGCGCGGATCGCTTCGGCGGCTTCTCCCATTACGATGAGCTCTTTGGCATGCGCCCGAATGTGATCCTGCAGCACGCTGAAATTGCTGCCCTTGTCGCGGCCGCCCATCAGCAGCACCACTGGCTTTGAGAAGGAATCCAGTGCCCGGAGCACACCGTCCACGTTGGTGGCTTTGGAATCATTGTAATAGTCAACCCCATTGACGGTCGCTACCAGTTCGAGTCGGTGGGCCAGTCCTTTAAAATGATCCAATGTTTTCTGAATCCCTTCCGGTGTTGCTCCGCACACCAGCGCCGCCAGGCTGGCGGCACATGCATTTTCAAAATTGTGTCGTCCCCGAAGGCGGAATTTAGCGATATCCAAATATCCACGATTGCGGATTGCGGATTTCAGATTGCGGATTTCTGGGTGAATTTTTTCAAGTTTTTTTAGGTTCAGGATGATGCGTTTTCCGTTCAGGACAGCGCCCTGTTCATCTGCCTTAGGCGAGGGGAAAAACAGCTGCTGGCTTTTAATGGCCTTTGTTTTTGCACGAATCATCGGATCGGATCCATTGAGCACCGCGACATCATCGGCTTGCTGGTTGTTGAAAACACGCATTTTGGAATCTGCGTAGGCTTCAAAATTCGGGTAGCGGTCGAGGTGATCCGCGGTAATATTCAGCAGTACGCTGACTTTCGCCCTGAAAGAAGCAATGGTGTCGAGCTGAAAGCTGCTGATTTCCGCGACAACGATCTGTTTTTTTTGATTACTGCCGGCATAATCGATCAGCGGTTTGCCGATATTGCCGCCGACAAAAACGCTGATACCCGAATTTTTAAGCATCTGTCCCAGGAGTTCGGTGGTTGTGGTCTTGCCGTTTGTGCCGGTTACGGCAACGATCGGCTCCTTGATGAATCTTGAAGCTAATTCCACTTCACCCATAAGCGGGATTCCGCGGGCTCTGGCGCGTTCTATGGGTCCGATGGTATGGGAGACGCCGGGGCTGACCACGATGAGATCAGCATCTTGAAAAGAAGTCGTGCGGTGCGGTCCCAGCTCCAGCTTGACCCCCATCTCCCGCAACATCCTGACCGAATCTCCCAGCTGGGATTCATCGGCGGTATCGGCACCCAGAACCCGGGCGCCCTTTTGATGCAGGAAGCGGGCAGTTGCAAGTCCGGTGCGTCCCAGACCGACGACCACGACTTTATTATTCGCAAGTTTCATCAATGTTTTTCACCGAATCAAAATTCTTAGTACGTAACCCAACCGGAGTAATGGAGTATTGGAGTGCTGGAGCGATGTATTCTTTTTTTGCATTTCTCCAATACTCCATTTCTCCACTACTCCAGGGTCACCGCAATTTGAGCGTACTCATCGCCAGCAGCGCCAGCGCGATCGCAATTATCCAGAACCTGACGATAACTTTCGGCTCCGGCCATCCTTTCAGCTCAAAATGATGGTGCAGTGGGGCCATTCTAAAAATGCGGCGGCCGCTGGTCATTTTGAAAAAGCCGACCTGGAAGATGACCGAGAGAGCCTCTATGACAAACAGACCGCCGACCAGCACCAGCAGGATTTCCTGTTTGGTGATGACCGCAATGGTACCCAGTGCTGCGCCCAGCGATAGGGAGCCGACATCTCCCATAAATATCTGCGCCGGGTATGAATTGAACCACAAAAAACCCATGCCGGCTCCTGCCAATGTCCCGCAAAAAATGGCTACCTCGCCGCTTCCGGACACATAATTAAGCTGCAGGTAGTTTGCGATTTTGATATGACCGGCAACATAGGCAAAAATCATGTATGTGGCGGCTGCAATGACCACCGGGCCGATGGCAAGGCCGTCCAGACCGTCGGTCAGATTAACGGCATTGGAGGCGGCCACAATGACGAAAGCCGCAAAAATGATATACCCCCAGCCCAGGTCCGGTGAGAGCTTTTTTAAAAACGGTATGGTGACCTCTGTGGAGAAGTCCGGACTGGCGTAAACCAGAAAACCGGTGATGAGCGCCAGAGCGAATTGCAGCCCAAGCTTTTTCCGAACCGACAGGCCCTTGCTGCGCTTTTTAACCTGCATCAAATAGTCGTCTATAAAGCCGACCAGCCCGTAACCGATAACGACAAATAGCATGATCCATACAAAGTAGTTGGTCAGATCGCTCCACAGAAGCGTTGACGCTACGATGGAAAATACAATCAACAGACCGCCCATGGTCGGTGTGCCGGCCTTTGACAGGTGGCTTTCCGGGCCATCGTCACGAATGTACTGCTTCACCTGCATACCGCTGAGTTTGCGAATGATCCACGGCCCCAACAGGAAACAGATAAAAAATGCCGTCAGGCTGGCATAAATGGTCCGAAACGTAATGTAACGAAATACATTAAAGACCGACAGCGTCGTATGGAGCGGATATAGCAGGTGGTATAGCATCGTCTGGTTATTGGTTATCCGTTATGGGTTATCTGTTAATATCGCGGCCATCATAAAATCGACAGAATACATTAACTTTAGGCATTTCCAATTTTAGGCATTTTAGGCACTTTCTTTAGAGTGCTACCCGCCCGCCTCGCCCGTCCGCCGCAATCTGCGTATGCTTGAGAGCGGGACTGTCAACAGCGATGGCGGGCAGGCAGCAGCAGCCTTTAAAGATTAAGCCTCCGGCTTAATCTTTGCCCATTCTTTGAGGCCTTCGACAATGATATCCATGCGGGCGCCACGGGAGCCTTTAATCAGAACCCAGTCGCCGGGTCGCAGAGAATCCTTGAGTGCCTCTAATATTTCATCGCGGGATCCGGTAAAGATATCATCACGATTCATCTTGGCATCCTCAGCACCGGTAGCGACAGCGTTTGCAAACTCACCGGTAACTAAGAGTTTGTCGATATTGGCCACCGCAGCCCATGCGCCAACCTGCATGTGCAGGGATTCGGTGCGGGCACCCAGTTCCAGCATATCTCCAGCCACAAATACGCTGCGATTGTTGGCCCGCAGCGAATTTAAGGTCGTAATCGCCGCCTGCATGGAATCCGGATTGGC
>JASFIX010000521.1:0-3764 GCA_050122435.1 Desulfobacterales bacterium | reverse complement strand
AGCCAATTCTATCAGGTAACTGAACGTAATGATATTGTTTTGCCTTTATCCGATACCCCCTATTTTTTCGATCTTTTCCCTTCCTACACTTACCCTTTTGGCAATGAAAGTACTCTTTTCGGGGGACTTGGCCCCACATTGCTGCGGGGTTCTTTGCACGAGACAGATGGATCCGGAATAACAGGTGCGGCAGTTTACGTGACGGGTCAATCTAATGTTTGCGTAACCGATTCTACGGGACAGTGGGTTTTAACTTTTCCAGATGATCAGGCAGCCAATGATGTTTCCGTCAGAATAGAAATGCCCGATGGCAGCACTACTGAGGTGAGTAACGTGCCTGTCACCCAGGGGCGAACGTCCAGTCTTGCCAATACAGTTTTGCGCGGATTGGTATTGAATAGTGACGGCATCGGTATCTCAGGGGCCACTATTTGGATCGAAGGATATCTGGGGACAACAGTTTCGGACAGTAGTGGAGAGTGGTTTTACTACTTTCCACCCAACCAGCAGCAAGTCATATTAAATGTGACAGCGGAGTTGCCTGACGGGCAAAGTGCTACTCAAGCAAACGTTCAGTTGCAGCCCCGTGAAACGGTAATCGTGCCTAATTTTTTATTTTCGCAATAAAATTTAAGGAGGTTAAAAATGCCTGAATACTTATCACCCGGTGTTTATATCGAGGAAATCTCTGGTCCAAGACCGATAGAGGGCGTAAGCACCAGCACCGCTGGATTTGTCGGACAAACCGAGCGAGGGCCTACTCCCCCGAGGCTTGTAACGAGTTGGATCGAATATGGAAGGTGGTATGGCGGATATATTGATGAATCATCTTCCTACATGCCCTTTGCGATCAAGGGATTTTTCGACAATGGAGGTCAGCGTGCGTTCATTGCCCGAGTTCATCAACCTGATGCTTCCGTGGCCGGTTTGGATTTGGCGCAGGATCTAAGGTTAGATGCCATTGGTGAGGGCGAATGGGGCAATCGTATTTTTGTGCGAATATCAGCTTCGAGCCAGCGGGAAAGAAATTCCAACTCCCAGACTTTCAAGTTAACGGTTCTTTATTATGCCGATCTGCCGCCCATTCCATTGGTGGATCCTTTGGACCCTGCCAATATTGCAAATCCAGATCGCGTAGACCCAGATCAAATTGAAAGCTACGACAATTTAGGGGTGGATCCGACAGGACCAAATTATGCTTTTACGATCGTAAACAGCTCTTCCCAATTGGTTCATATTCCGCAACCGGCGGCAAATCCGGCTCTTCCCCAGGATGTGGGATTCGATCAAGCACAACTGGATGGCGGCTCAGATGGAAATACCCCGATAGGCGCTGATCAATATATCGGCGGTAGCCCGCCGCCAAATGACACCAGCTTGCGGAGGGGACTTGCAGGTCTCGAAATAATCGATGAAATTTCATTGCTTTGCGTCCCGGATCATGTCCATCCTAATTTGCCTGGTGCAGATCAGAATCAGATTTTAAATGAAGTTGTAAACCAATGTGAGCGCCTGAAAGATAGGTTTTCCATCCTTAACATTGTCGGAAATCAATCCGATGTGAACACTATCAATCCCCCTCGTGATAGTTCATATGGAGCCGTTTATTATCCATGGATTCGTGTATTTAATCCGCGCATGAATGACACCTTGCTTGTGCCTCCGGGCGGACATGTCTGTGGGATTGTTGCACGCTCTGATATCGAACGAGGGGTCCATAAAGCTCCGGCGAACGAAGTTGTGCGGGGAATCATCAATCGTGACCTGAACGGAAACCAAAAGCCACTTCAATATCAAATTACTAAGGGCCATCAGGACATATTGAACCCAAAGGGTGTCAATGTAATTAGAGATTTCCGGTCCGATCTCAGGGGGATCAGACTTTGGGGCGCTCGCACGATGTCCAGTGATGCGGAATGGAAATATGTGAATGTGCGGAGACTGTTTATTTTTATCGAGGAATCTATCGATGAAGGTACTCAATGGGTGGTTTTTGAGCCTAACAGCGAACCAACATGGGCCAAAGTTCGACGCAGTATTACTAACTTTTTAATTAGCATATGGCGGGATGGGGCATTGATGGGAATTACCCCGGACGAGGCGTTCTTTGTTAAGTGCGATCGAACAACGATGACTCAGGACGATATCGATAACGGGCGGCTCATCTGCTACATCGGTATCGCGCCTGTTAAGCCGGCAGAATTTGTTATTTTTAGAATTAGCCAAAAAACTATCGAAGCCGAAGGCTAGTACTTTTAAAGGAGGTAAATTATGGCAACTGGAGATCGCAATGATCCTTATAATGCTTTTAATTTTCTTGTCGAAATCGATGGTGTTACCGTTGCTGGCTTTTCAGAATGCAGTGGATTAACAACAGAAACGGACATCGTTGAGTATCGGAATGGTGATGAAGAAATAACTGTGCGCAAATTGCCGGGTCTGAGAAAATACACCAATATTGCTTTAAAGAGGGGATACACTGACAGTAAAGAATTGTGGGATTGGCGAAAGAAAGTGATTGACGGCCTGACGGAGCGAAAACCGGGTTCAATTACGCTTTTAGATGAAGCTCGTAATCCTGCATTGACCTGGAATTTTCGTGAAGGATGGCCAAGCAAGTGGGAGGGACCTACCTTTAATGCCAAGAATAATGAAGTAGCTATTGAGACATTGGAAATTGCAGTTGAAGGTTTAGAGCTTGAAACATAATTTGACATGCATCTCTATATCCTGGCTGAACTTGTAAAAATCCGAGGACGAGTAATGTACAATTTTCGCAATCTTGTCGGTTTTGTTAAATGATGATGCTTAACTACCGTACACCGGGTGTCTATTTTGAATATCCGGATTCATTTCCGTTCGCGATTGGTCCCCGACGAACTGATATCGCAGGTTTTGTGGGTATTGCTGCCCGTGGTCCTTTGCACCAGCCTGTGAAGCTCAACAGCTGGACTCAATTTAAAAGCATTTTTGGAGAACATATATCTCAGGGATATCTGGCCTATGCGGTTGAGGGTTTTTTTGAGAATGGCGGGCTGATTTGCTGGGTTATACGGGTTGCTGATCCTGTACAATCACATCCTGCCACTCTTCTCCTTTCAAATGAAATGGGACGACCGATTCTGTTTTTGGTTGCCACCAGTCCCGGTTTGTGGGGCGAACATATTACTATCATTGTGGAAAAGACAGGTGAGGATTATTTTACTTTCCGTATCCAATGTGAAGGTGTTGGGCGGGAAGAATGGCCAAACTTGAGCTTTCTACAGGATAAACGCTTCGCAGGAGATATTATCAACGATACCCAAACCGGTTCAAGACTGATTCGCGCGTATGAACCCAATACCGAATATGTTTCTCCGCAAGCCCGTATATCAGCTTTAAAAATTGATCGGCGAATCACACGAAGTCGCTTACAAGGAGGTAAAGACGGAATTAAAACGCTAACGGTTGATCATTTCGACGGTGAGGGGCTGGTACCGGACGTCACGAGTTTCAGTAATACGACGGATATGACAATTCGTCCCTGGGGACTGAGAGCACTAGAGCTTATTGATGAAGTGAGTATAGTGGTCATGCCCGACATCATGCCCAAACCGACAGTTAACAACCCGATAAAGAAAAGAAGACTTCCTTGTGAACGATTAATGCAGGAAGAGACGATACCTTTCGAAAGCAATGTGATTTCAGAAGATGCTCCCGTATTTTCTGATGGTCAAATCCTTCATTTGCAATTTGCGTTGATACGGCATTGAGAAAAACTCAAA
>JASFIX010000520.1:0-3764 GCA_050122435.1 Desulfobacterales bacterium | reverse complement strand
GCCTCCGATGACGACATCGCAGTCGGGATTTCGCGCATAAAGGGTAAATTCAGCCGGAGCTTTTTTGATTTGGGCTTCGACCAGTTGGGCGGGAAAAAAGACCCGCTCGCCATCGACTTTGGCACCGCCCTTTTTCAGGATTTCCAGCGCCGGTGGAAAGCGGAATTCAATGCCAACTTCTTGCAGAATCTGCATCGAAGCCTCATGAACCTGCTCCACCTGGTTTTCCGTCAGAAACTCATACGGTCGCATTCCAGGAACTCCTTTCATGTTGCTGCGATTACACCAGTACTGGGTTCTTTAAAATGCTATAAAAGCCGTAGTAACAATGGTTTCAGGTGTCAGTGTTCAGGTGTCAGCAGAAGCCGAACTGAAAACGAATAGCAAAGAAAACATTTCGACCGTAAAGGCTACGGTGTAACAAAGGCCCGAATCTGGTCCCTGAAGGCCTGACACCTGACACCCGACACCTGAAACCCAATAAAAAAACCAGCCTTGTAAATTACTTGCGGGACGCAACACCAGTTTAGACGCTTCAGCTTTGGGTATCGACCACACGCTGGAGCTCAATTCCCACCAGATCCAGATGCGCTTTCATGCATTGAGAAGCTTTTTCGGCCTCACCGTCTTCAATGCAGGAAACAATTTGTCTGGCGGTTAAAATCGCCTGCTCCGGCGGGCACAACCGATCCGGCATAAATTTTTCGAAGGATTCGTGGGATTTTTCAATGATCTGCTTCATGGTTTCACAGATCATTTCATTGTGGGTGGCTTCCGCAATGGCCACGTGAAAATCGAAATCCGGATCGTAGAATTTTTTGAAGTCTGCTTTGCAATCCTGCATACGTTCCAGCGCTTCTTTTATGCGCCGGATGTCCTCCGGGCTGGCGCGCTCAGCCGCCAATTTGACCGCATTGCACTCAAGGATTTCTCTGAGCTCCATTAACTCAATGATTTGTTCCGCTGCCAGTGCATGCTGGAGATTTGTTAGCGTCAGGTCATTCACCGGAAGGTATTTTCGGATAAATGTCCCTTTTCCCTGAGAGGACTCTAAATAGCCCGAAAGAACCAGTGCCTTAATAGCCTCCCGGATAGACGAGCGCCCGACACCGAACATTTGTGACATATCGCGTTCCGTCGGCAGTTTGTTACCCGGCTTTAATTCGCCGGATTTGATATGCTGAATGATTTCGTTAATGATGATTTCAGGGGTCGAGCTTTTCTGGATGGTTTTAAATTGCATCGATTGATAAATCTCCCTGGCTGTTTTCCATTTTCTTTTTTATGGTGGAGAAAATCGTGGCCGCAATTAGGTCTGGGGTTCTCTGCCGACCCCAAGCTCTTCGCGGGTAAAACGGATGCTATCAACGACGGCCTGGTATTCCCGACGACGGGCTTCATCGCAGTCATCGTTTTCGGGATCAAACTCCACTTCGATATTAAGGCGTTTCATGTGTGGATTGGCCCGGATAATCTCATAAGCCTCCCGCATGGGGACGTCTCCCGTTCCGGTGGCGACGCCGACGATGCGGCAGCCGTATTGATCAAAGACAATGCGATGATCGGAAAAATGATTGGTGAAGGACACAGGCGCCAGCTTGCGAATCGCCGTCAGTGGGTCTTCACCCACCATGAGGGAGTTGTTGGTGTCAACACATCCACCCACATAGGGGTGGTTTACCCGATTGATAATCCAGAGCACCTCATCACTGAAGGCCTCGGTATGATTTTCCAGACATATTCGTACCCCGGCGTTTTGCGCAACGGGCGCAGCAGCCTCAGCTTTGCGGGCAATCTCTTCCAGTTGCGGAATCACCGCCGGATGAAAGGCCGAGCCGCAAACCGGGTGCGGCCGGTGGATATCCATGCTGATCTTTCCGATATCAGAGCCGATTTTTTCAGCAATGGCGACACCCTCTTCCATGGTATTCGTCAGGCGGTCATCGTATTCGGATGCGTCTAAAGAAAAATTGTACTCCAGGAATAATCCCCTTTCTTCAGCGGCCCGGCGCACATCGCGCAGGTGGCCGTCATCGGTTGAGCCCAGATCGGCGGCCGTCAAATGAAGCCCGTCGAGTCCCAGCTTCCTGGCTTCGTCCATCAAACCAAAGACGTCCCAGACCGGCTCCCATTGAAGCTTATAACCGCCCCAGTTCTGTCCCATACCGTGCAAATGCAAACTATATGTATGTAATCCTAACAGCATCTTTTAACCTCCTAACTGAAATCGGTTTGTCCGTTGCCAGTTGAGCCCGTTGAGCCCGTTAAAAAAGAAAAAATGTCTGATTCTTTTTCTTACCGGCCAACGGGGTAACGGGTAACGGGCTGAACCTAATAAAGCTTTCTTTCACTTCGAAATTCATCTTTCCTTGTTCGGTGTTCTGCGGTTCTCTTTTATCTGACACCTGCGTGCCACGGCGACTTGTCCGGCGAAGTTTTAACGAAGACGGAAGCTCGTGAGAGCGAAGACGGGATACCTGAAACCATAAGAGTTTGACTAATGGCTCATGAGCGTTTTGCCTTCCTTTTTGCCAAGCCCCTCTTTGTACCGTGTCGGCCGCAGTGGATTGTCTTTGGGATCCATCGCACCGGTCACCAGATCGCTGATCCTTTTGCCGGCTTGCGGCGAGAGCATCACACCAGCCCAATAGCCGCAGTTGATATAAAACCCGGGAACTTCGGTAACCTGACCGATCAGCGGCTGATCATCGGGCGTGTACATATAATATCCGGCTGAGGTATCCATGTCGGGCTGCCTGACGGTCTTTTCAATTTCTTCGAAGAACGGGGTTAAACGCTTGACTTTGTCCAGGGTTAGGGCCGGAAACTCCCAATCCGTCGGAACTCTCTCGGCCGGTTGACTGACCGGTTCATCGGCATCCACCCATCCGATAATGACACCACCTGCTTCGGGGCGCCAGTAGCAATTGTTATTTACATCAACCGTAAAAGGTGCGTCCGGAGGAACCGCCACCGAAGTTTTGACATATACTTTTTGCCGCCGAACCGGCTCCAGCGGCAAATCCACTCCGGCCATCTTTCCCACGTCACCGGCAAAGGGACCGGCGGCATTTATCACGGTGCGGGTCTGTAAAATCCCCCGATCGGTTTCTACGCCGCAGACGCCTTTATCGTCGGTTTGAATCCCGCTCGCCTTGGTGTTCAAAAAGAATCTGGCATTACTGCCTTTGGCAAATCCCTGGGTGGTTTCATGGCAGGACAGCCACCCGTCCCGCTGCCGAAAGGTTGCGGCCAAAACCGAGGAAGAGACAAAAGGAAATCGCTTGAGGATCTCTTCAGTTTCCAAAAATTGTGAATCGGTTACCCCCAGTTTATGTTGCTGCGCAATATTTTCTTTAAGATCATCCACGGTCTCCGGATTATCGGTCAGAAACAGATATCCCTGCTGTTTGATAGAAATGTTGTAGTCCGGTATTCCGATGACTTCAGCAAAATTCTCAAACATCTCTATGCTGGGTATGGCTAAGGCTGCCATGGCCGGCTCGGCAAACTGCGCCCGAAAACATTCCGCTGACGCAGGTGTCGTCAAGGTTGAAAGACCATCGCGCATCTCGACTAGAACGACTTCCAACCCGGCCCTGGATAACCAGAATGCGGTGGCAGTGCCCACAATACCGCCGCCAATTACGACGGCATCGGTCGGGCCAAAATCATTGTCGGTTGGGGTAAAAATCTTTCCCATTTCCGCTATCCTCCTTTTGTGGGTTAAAAAATCTACTTAATAATATTGAAAATTTTGAATC
>JASFIX010000519.1:0-3769 GCA_050122435.1 Desulfobacterales bacterium | reverse complement strand
CTCGAAAATATGCCGGCCCGAAGAATGAGACCGAGATTGGAGCCATTCGAAAATCCTGGCGTGGCCGGATTCGTTTTGCTCTGGTCTATCCCAATCGCTATCATTTGGGCATGTCCAATCTTGGTTTCCAGAGCGTCTATCGTCTGCTGAACAATTATGACCACGTCGTTTGCGAGCGCGTATTTCTGCCGGAGCCGTCCCCCGGAAAACAAAAGCCGCTCCGGACCTTTGAGTCCCGAAAACGCCTGACCGATGCCGATGTTATTGCCTTTTCCCTCTCCTTTGAAAACGATTATCCCCATATCCTATCCATTCTTGCCAGCATCGACCTCCCTTTAAGGGCCGAGCAGAGAGGTGATCAAGACCCCCTGCTGCTCGCCGGCGGGGTCGCCAGTTTTATAAATCCGGAACCGATTGCCGCTTTTTTTGATTGCTTCCTGATCGGTGAAGCCGAAGTCATGCTTCCGCGCTTTTTGGAGGTTTATGAACCCGGAAACGACAAACACGCAACCCTGATATCCATTGCGCGCAACGTTCCGGGCGCCTATGTGCCGGCCTTTTACGGTGTCGATTATCAGCGCGATGGAACCATTGCCTCCTTTAGCCCGCTGGAAGACGTCCCCCCATCAGTCAAACGGACTTACCTCAAAGATCTGACCCACACGACGACCTGCAGCGCCATCCTGACATCTGACACCACCTTTGACCGGACCTATCTGATTGAAACCGGCAGAGGCTGTCCGCACGGCTGCCGTTTCTGCAGTGCCGGATTCATTTATCGGCCGCCGCGCTTCAGGCCGGTTCCAAAGCTGGCCCAGAATATAAATCAGGGGATCTCCCAGACCCGCCGCATCGGTCTGGTGGGCTCTGCCGTATCAGACCTTCCGGGGATTGGTGATCTGTGTGACCAGTACAAGAATGAAGACATCCGGATATCTTTCAGCTCGCTGCGGGCCGATAAGATATCACCGGAACTGTTGTCGGCTCTTAAACAGAGTGAAGTGAAAACAGCAACAATCGCCCCGGATGCCGGATCCGAGCGCATGCGCAAAGTCATCAACAAGGGGATTACAGAAGAAGCGATTTTAGCGGCCGCCGATGCGCTGGTCGCAAACGGTATCCCCAACTTAAAATTGTATTTTATGATCGGGCTTCCCACCGAAACCATGGATGATGTCGACGCGATCATCGGTTTGTGCAAAAAAATTAAACATGGCTTTTTAAAAACCAGCAAATCCCGCAAACGGATCGGTGAAATTACAGTCAGTTTAAACTGTTTTGTGCCCAAACCATTTACACCGTTTCAATGGGTGGCGATGGATGATGTCGGTTCGTTGAAAAAAAAGATTCAAAAAATCAAAAATGCGCTGAAAAAGACCCCCAATATCCAAATTCATTCGGATATACCGCGCTGGGCTTATATCCAGGCCCTTTTTTCCCGGGGGGACCGCAGAGTCGCCGATATCCTGCAGCAGGCCCACACTTACAAGGGCAACTGGGCCCAGACTTTTAAAACCACATCCGTCAACCCGGATTTCTATGTCCTCAGGGATCGCCATTTCGATGAGCAGCTTCCTTGGGATTTTATTGATCAGGGTATTAAAAAGCCCTATTTACAGCAAGAATTTCAAAAAGCGCTAAAAGCGATGCCTTCACCGACTTGCCGCGTTGAAACCTGCAATATTTGCGGTGTATGCAATCAGGAACCGCAAAAACGCCCCTCCTGAATCTTGCCTAAGGAACACCCTTCGTTAACCACAGATTTAATATATTTTTTCCTTATAATTTTCAGACAGGATTAAACAGCCTCCGCTTAAGCTTCGGCGCGGCAGGCAGGATTATTCAGGATTTATTTTTATTCGCCGAAGGCGATTGGGTTTGGCCGTTCTCATCTGGAGAACGGCCAAAAGAAAAATCCAATAAATCCTGTCTAAAAAAATGTCTCGATTTGAGGTGTTCTTATATGATCAAATATTGCTGGATTTTGCTGAATTCAGGCGGGTGAGGCGCTAAAAGACCATTTGCCTTTTAGCGTAGGGGATTCGAGCGCCTGCTCTAATTCTTTGAGAAATTGGGTTCTGGGTATTTCCTGTGCACCGAAACTGAGCAGGTGCGGCGTACTGATCTGACAGTCAACAAAATGGAACCCCAGGGTCTGCAAATGTTGAACCAGCGCCACCAGCGCTACTTTAGACGCATTGCTGATGAGCGTAAACATTGACTCTCCGAAAAAACATTTGCCCAGTGAAACTCCATAGAGGCCACCGACCAAACTGCCACTCTGCCAGACTTCAACCGAATGCGCCAACCCGGATTCATGCAGTCTGCAATAAGCGGTAATCATTTCTCCAACGATCCAGGTGCCTTCATCCGCTTTGGTCCGGCTATGGGCACAGGCATTTATGACCGACTCAAAGGATTCATCCACCGTCAGCCTAAAAGTTTGTTTTTTGATCGTCTTCTTCAATGATCTGGAAACCCTCAATTCGGATGGATAAAGCACAAGACGCGGGTCTGGCGACCACCACATGATGGGCTCATCTTCAGTGTACCAGGGAAAAATCCCCATCCGATAAGCAAGCAGAAGGCGATCCTGACTCAAATCACCACCAACCGCCAATAGGCCCTCTTTGCGGGCAAGCTGGGGAGAGGGAAATACTAATTCGTCGGGTAGAAGGTAAACAGGCATTCAACGCGGTTAATTGGTTTAATAGGACGTTCGGGGCTTCGCCCTCACTGGAATGATGGAATATTGGAATACTGGAAAAATGGGCCCTGGGATACTGCAAAATTGATTAAATGACACAATTCGGTTTGGCGATAAAACTTATAATGAATCAGTCGTTTTAAAAACCCACTATTCCATCATTCCATCATTCCATTATTCCATTTAACTATATTCAAAGGTGAGTTCATCGCCGGTCATGTCCAGGGATACAAGACCGCCGTTTTGCAATTCACCAAATAGGATCGCATCGGAAAGCTGATCTTTGATTTCGGCCTGCATGACCCGGGCCAGCGGCCTGGCACCGTATGTCGGATCATGGCCTTTTTGGGCCAGCCAGGCACGCACAGCGGGTGAGATCGTCAGGGCAACCTTCTTGATAGCCAGTTGTTGATTCAGTTCAGTGACGAACTTGTCAACGATCAGTTCCATGATCTCCAGATTCAGGGCGTTAAATGTAATGATTTCATCCAGCCGGTTTCTAAATTCGGGGCTGAACAGTTTTTCAATCGCCTTTTTGCCCTTGGATTGAGCATCCTTGTGGGTCTGGCCGAAACCAATATTGGCAGCGCTCATCTCCCGCGAGCCGGCATTTGAGGTCATCATCAGGATGACGTTTCTAAAATCCGCCTTACGCCCGTTATTGTCAGTCAAAGTGGCATGATCCATGACCTGAAGCAATATATTAAACAGGTCCGGATGGGCTTTTTCAATCTCATCCATCAGCAGGACAGAGTGAGGGTGTTTGCGGATGCCGTCTGTCAGCAATCCGCCCTGGTCAAATCCAATGTATCCGGGCGGGGCGCCAATCAGACGCGCGACCGCGTGCTTTTCCATATATTCGCTCATATCAAACCGCATGAATTCCACGCCGAGAATGCGCGCCACCTGCAGGGAAACTTCGGTTTTGCCAACACCGGTGGGACCGGCAAACAGAAAACACCCCACCGGCCTCTCCGGTGACCCCAGTCCCGCCCGGGAGCGTTTAATGGACGTCACCAGGGCGCCGATGGCGTCATCCTGCCCGAAAACGACTTTCTTTAG
>JASFIX010000518.1:0-3769 GCA_050122435.1 Desulfobacterales bacterium | reverse complement strand
AGAAGACAGAGGTCAGAAGTCAGATGATAAAATGAGGTTTCCTATCTGACTTCTGTTTTCTGTTGTCTGTCTTCTGTAATCTAAACCCTGAACCTCTTAACCCAGAACCCTTGAACCGGGACTTATTGATATGAAGAATCAAAAGCGCTGGGGATTGTTTTTTTTCTTATCACCGGTGTTGCTCTGGCTGGTTCTTCTAATCGTGTTGCCTCAGATCGACTTGCTGGTCATGTCTTTTCGTCTGGAAAATGACGAAGGCCAAATGGTCTGGGGGCTAGCAAATTATTTAAATTTTTTTGAGGAACCCATCTACTGGCTGACCTTTGTGCGGACGGCGATTTATTCTATTCTGGTCACCTTGCTTACCTTTGTCATTGCCCTTCCGGTTGCCTTTTTTATCACTAAAGTGGTGGCGCCAAAATACCAGGGATTTCTGCTGGTTCTACTCTTGCTGCCTTTCTGGGTTAGTGAGCTGGTTCGGGTTTACGGCTGGATGATTTTGCTGCGGGAAAGCGGGGTCATCAATCATTTTCTGACAAAAGTGGGAATCCTGGGGCAGCCCATCGAAATGCTTTATCGAGATTCCACCATGATTCTAGGCCTGGTTTACACCTCCATGCTTTTTATGGTGGTTCCGATTATTTCCGTACTGGAAAGCCTGGACAACAGCCTTGTAGAGGCAGCTTATGATCTGGGTGCCAATATGTGGACCATTTTGTTCAAAATTATCATTCCGCATGCCACCCCTGGCATCGTTTCCGGTTCAATCGTCGTTTTTATGCTGACCCTGGGCAACTATCTCACCTCCAATTTGATGGGCGGTAAGAATTCTTTGTGGTTTACCGAACAGATTTACAACCAGTTTATTGCCAGCTTTAACTGGAATCAGGGATCCGCCTTCGGGTTTCTGCTACTGGTTCTTTCATCCATTATCGTCTGGCTGGGGTTAAAACTGACCCGACAAAACCTTAAAAAAGTCGTGCAATGATACGAACACTGCCAACTTCTAAAACATACAATTGGGCGTTCAAGTCCTATGTGATACTCTATTTTACTTTTCTGTTTGCTCCGCTGCTGGTGACCTGCGTACTGGCATTTAACAATTCCCAGTTTCCGTCTTTACCCTGGCAGGGATTTACAGTGGAATGGTTTACGGCCGATTTGCCATCCCGCGTTGGAATTTTTCACGATCAGATCAATCTGGACAGCATCTGGGTCAGTTTCCGGGTCGCCTTTTTTGTGACCTTGCTTTCGATGGCGGTGGGAACCTGTGCTGCCTTTTTATTCGAGCAGGAGGATTTTCGTTTTAAACAGCTGCTTTATTTTCTGATGCTGGCGCCGCTGGTCATTCCAGGAGTGATTCTGGGGATTTCGATCCTGCTGCTCAGCAATACACTGGGCACCTATTTCGAGACGCGTTGGAACATTGATGTGGAGCTCTTTCGCCCCGGATTCTGGCTGGTCGTCCTGGGGCAGTTTTCGTTTATTGCCACATTGGTAACATTGGTGGTATCCGCCCGTCTGAGGAAATTTGACCGCACTTTGGAAGAAGCGGCTCTGAACCTGGGGGCCAACCGTTTCGAGGTGATCTGGCATATCACGCTGAAGTTTTTAAGACCGGCAATTATCGGGGCGGGAGCGATCGCTTTCCTGATGTCCTTTGAAAACTTCAACACCACGCTTTTTCTGGTGGGCTACGAGGCGACATTACCGATTAATCTGTATCTTCAAGTCAGAGACGGCAGCACACCGGTTATCAATGCGATCTCTTTTCTGCTGATTGTGGGCACATCGCTGGTCGCCCTGGCCAATCTTTACTTCAGCCGCAAATCTGAATGAAAGGAGGTAACAAAATGAAGGCAAAAGAAACAGCAATCGTTTTAATCGAGTTTCAAAACGAATTTTGTAAAGAAGGAGGCAAACTCTATGAGGGCGTAAAGGATGAAATTGCCAGGCAGAATACGATTAATAACGCCGCAAAACTGGCGCAGGGAGCCCGTGAAAAAGGGGCTCTGGTTATCCATTCACCGTTTGTATTTAATGAAAATTATTTCGCAGATCATCAAATGCAGGGAATTGTCAAAGCGGTGGCAGATGGCGGAGCCTTACGTGAAGGGACCTGGGGAGCTGAGATTATTGACGAACTAAAACCACAGGAAGGGGATGAGATTGTCGGCGGTAAATGCACTTTATGTGGCTTTAATAAAACCAATTTGGACGAACTGTTAAAGAAAGACAATATCAAGAACGTCGTCATCGGTGGTTTTTTGACGAATTTTTGTGTGGAGAGCACCGCTCGTACCGCTTATGACAAAGGTTATGGCGTGACCATAATGAAGGATGCGACTGCTGCCAACTCTGAGGAAGAGCAAAATCACGCTGAAGAAAAAATTTTTCCTCTACTGGGCCAAACCCTTTCTGTCGATCAATTCCTTGAACAACTGGAAGAATAGAAAGAAAAAATCTACACTGAAAAACAATATAATCACCGGAGTAAAGCTCATTGGCTTTTCTCCGGTTTTTATTTCCACCAAATTCATTATCTGAACATCTCAAAATTTAACTAAAGGTTGCGTTATTTAAAAAGTTGGAATATCTCTTGACATAATATACACACATTGTGGCATTAAATAAGAAACCTTCACTCTTAACTTTGAGCTGAGCCATCCTTATCCCATTGGTTCTCTTCCTTCTTAAAGCGATATCTTACAGCGACATATCCTGCTGGGCAGACCTGGTATAGAATGCGTCAGCGGAGCGATCATATGAGATCTGACAGCTGCACACAAAGATTTAACCTGCCGCATGGTCTAAGAAGGCTGAGGCTGAAGCATGTTTTCACAAGGCGATTGAGATTGCCCGCCGCCAGAATGCGAAATCTTTTGAGCTGCGGGCGGTGATGAGCTTGACTCGATTGAGGAAAAAACAGGGAAAACAGGAAGAGGCCCATCAAATACTATTTGAGATCTACGGCTGGTTCACCGAGGGATTCAACACCACGGACCTGAAAGCGGCTAAAGACCTTCTCCACGAAATATCTTAAGTATGGTCAGCACCTTACGCAACCCACACTTTCGCTTGACACATAAAAGATCTAATTTCATGGACACCCTTTAAAACCAAAGACACTAAAATTATCTCACTGACCGATAATTTGTTCACGACGTTTAAGGTGGATTTTCATTCTATCAAGCTCATGGTTTATTTCCTGCAACAACACTCGATGGCTCGGATCAGACTTTTCAGAAACATCTGACTGGTTAGCGTTCTGTTCAAGATTCATTATTTTATCGCGAATTTTTTGTAAGCAAAAACTCATTTCCATATCCACATCTTCACTTCCAGGTAATGATTCTGTGGTGGCGTACTCAAGTTCTTCGTCATTGAATGTTTTTAAACTTCTAACAAGTGTCTGTGCTTCGTCCAGCTGAAGTATCTCCATGCGATCACAGACTAGTGCAAATTCATTTCTAAAGTCACGAAACGGTTGGCGTTGTTTTTCGATCCTTGCATCCGTCTTCGAAAATGCGAAGCTACCGACAACTGATAATCCTAAACAGATAACACAGATTAGAAAAAGCACAAGATGGAGGACAAGTAGCAACTCATAAGAAATGGAGGACAGTGCTACCATCACCAAGCTAAAAACACCGACATCATAGAGACCAATGATCGTCGCTTGTCCAACGTGATATGGAAATTTCTTGCGTCGGATTGCACCAGTCTGAATCAAGTAAACCGGAAGCAGGAAAGATAAAGTTTCTGCAAA
>JASFIX010000517.1:0-3771 GCA_050122435.1 Desulfobacterales bacterium | reverse complement strand
AGTAATATCCGCCGTCTCGCGCCGGACCGAGCACCAGGTCGTTTTTTTGCAACCCTTCAAATGCCTGCCGAATAATGCTTGCTGAAATCTGCGGTATGTCGCTGCCGATGATAACGGCCGTCGCCATTTCATCCTGAAACGCATTCTCGAATGCCCTTAGCATGCGCCGGCCGATGTTCCCGGTGATTTGTGGCCGATAGGTAAATTGTGATCCCAACCACTTCTGCATTGAATCGGTGTTGCCGCCTTCGTGATAAACTTCAATGGTTAGGTCGGGGCGGTTGTTTAGCTTTGCGGCGGTTGCAATGATGTGCTCGGTCATTTGCCGCTGCAGGCGGGCGGCACCTTTTGCGCCCAGAGTCGGGATCAGACGGGTTTTGGTTTTTCCGGCCTCAGGAAAGCGGGTAAAGACAATCAAGCATTCAGGCCGTGCTAACGGCATTGGGTATCTCCTACCTGAACTCAGGTCTCAATGGCGCCGCCTCAGGTAAAGCCCGAGCCGGCCGCACAGGTATAACAGTGATCGGCAGTGATGATGGGGGTGCCGGGTTTCGGTGGTCCCGGCATCTCGGAAACATGGATTTTCTTGCCACCCATATAAAGGCCCCGTGCCAGGTTAAAGTCGCAGTCGTACAGGTAGCCGTCCCAGGCAACCGAAACCTGTTTTCGACACATCAACCCTTCGATCGCGCAAGGGTTAAAACCGGCAACCAGCTTCCGGATATAGTTTTCAAAATTACCTGTTTGAACCAGCCACTGCCGGAAGCGTCCCAGCGGCACATTGGCAAAATTAAACAGGCGATTAAATGTCAGCCCCCATTTTGCCTTTAGAACTTGATGATACCTTTTTTCGATCTGTTCCTGGTTTGGTGGTAGAAAGGCGCCGGTGGGATTGGAGACCAGATCCAGTTCCAGCCCGCTCCCATCACACCCGTAACCCTCGGCATTGAGCGCTTTGAGTACGGCAATGCTTTCTTGGAAAATACCCTCTCCGCGCTGTGCATCCATCTGGGATAGGTTCAGCGATGGAAATGATGCCACGATCACAACCCGGTGAGATTTGAGCACCCCCATCAGGCGATTCATATTTTCTTTCAGCGCTGACAGGTTAGAACGCAGCATGATTCGCGGTGACAGTGGTGCGATTTGCTGAACCAGATCAGTCAGCAAGGGGTTGAGTTCCGGAGCGCCGCCCGTAATGTCGATGGCTTCAAAACGGCTTCGCTGCGCATATGCCACTACTTCTTTGAGCGTTTGCGCATCCATATTTTCTTTGCGGCCCGGCCCGGCATTTAGATGACAGTGGCGACAGGTCTGGTTGCACAAAAAGCCCAGATTAATCTGCAATGTCTGGGTCGTGTTGCGATCCAGCTCAAGATCATGTTTGGCCAGCGTCGACTTAAATGGTGCGATATCCAGTTTCCTGATTTGCGAAGCCATTTTCTTTTCGGATATGGTTGCTTGATCGGGCATCTGGTCTCTGTCACATGGATAATTTGTCGGCGATATTGCGCATCTGAACGCCGTGAACCAGAGAAGCCCCGCCTCGGATGGCGGTAACGACATGAACGGCTTCGGTCATTTCCGCCAGATTGGACCCTTTTTCAAGGCAGGCCTGGGTGTAAGCATCGATGCAATAGGGGCACTGGACCGCATGGGATACTGCCAGAGCAATAAGGGCTTTTTCGCGTTCGGTCAGTTCACCTTCGGCAAATACAGCATTATAATAATCGAAGAACTTAGCGGCCAGCTCTGGTGCCTCCTTACCGATTTCTTCAAATCTGGGAAGATCTTCCGGCTTGTAGTAGGTGTCCATCATAAGAACCTCCTCAATTTTTTCGAATTGCAATCTCTATGTCACCAATGGGTATTGATCCTTACATATCAGGTTTAAGTTCCAAGGTTCAGAGTTCCAAGGTTCAGGGTTGAAAAGTTTCAGCATTTAATTGCCTGTTTTCTGTAATCCAACCTCTGAACCTTTGAACCTTGAACCCCTGAACCTGGTGACCGAACCCCGAAACTTTTTTAAGCCAGAGGCTGGCAGCCAGAAACCAGAAGCGAGCAGCTACATATGGTTGATGATCGCCTGGCCAAACTCAGAGCATTTCAACTGCTTTGCATCTCTGATCTGACGGGCCAGATCGTAGGTGACGGTCTTGGCTTCAATTGTGTCTTGAAGGGCGTCGCGAACCAGGCGGGATGCCTCACGCCATCCCATATGGTCCAACATCATGGCGCCCGAAAGGATTAACGAGCTGGGATTAACCTTGTCCAGGCCGGCGTATTTGGGAGCAGTGCCATGGGTGGCTTCAAACACCGCACAGCGGTCGCCGATATTGGCCCCCGGCGCCATGCCCAGCCCCCCTACCTGCGCGGCCAGGGCATCTGAAAGATAGTCGCCGTTTAAGTTCGGCGTGGCAATGACGCCGAATTCATTCGGCCGCAGCAGAACCTGCTGGAAAAGCATGTCGGCGATGCGGTCTTTGATCACCAGTTTGTTTTGCGGTTGCCTGCCCTGATAGTCGTCCCACAGTTGCGTTTCGGTAATGGTTTGGTCTTTAAATTTTTCGGCAGCGACCTCATAGCCCCACTGGGCAAAGGCGCCTTCGGTAAATTTCATGATATTGCCTTTGTGCATCAGTGTGACACTGTTAAAGCCGTGCTCGAGGGCATAAGCAATGGCTCTGGCCACCAGCCGTTTGGTGTTGGTAGCACTGATGGGTTTTATGCCGATTCCCGCATCGGCAGGCAAAGCAGTTCCCATTTGCTCGTTTAAAAATCGTCGCACTTTATCCGCATCCGTGCTGCCGGATTGGTACTCGATACCCGCATATAAGTCTTCGGTATTCTCCCGAAAAATAACCATATTGACACTTTGGGGGTCTTTCACGGGACTGGGGACCGACTTGATATATTTGATCGGTCGCACGCAGGCATAAAGATCGAGCGTCTGGCGGATCGTCACATTCAGGCTGCGGATCCCTTTACCCACCGGCGTCGTCATGGGGCCCTTGATGGCAACCGCATGCTTTTCAATGTCTGCCAGGGTTTCATTCGGTAGCCAGTTTCCGGTTTTCTCAAATCCTTTCTCACCGGCTAAAACCTCCACCCATGAGATTTTCTTGCGGCCGTCATAAGCTTTCTGAACGGCAGCATCGATGACCTGGCGCGTCGCACGCCAGATTTCCGGTCCGATACCGTCGCCCTCGATAAATGGAATCTGAGGTGTATCCGGAACGGTTAGGGTGCCATCGTTGTTTATGGTGATTCGATTTTTGGTATCCATGATTCAGCCTTTCTTTTCATTATAGGGCGGAACTCTGCGCCGCCTTAATAGTCTGCACAGTGCGCTTTGGCAAACGCGAACAGCATATTCTAAGGCGAGTGATTGTCGAGGTTGCCGTAGCTACAAGGAAGATGGCGTTCCGCTATAGTAAACTATGCTAAAAAGGCGGACGACATCTGACACAGTAGATGCGGTGAGGTCGGCAACACTCGCATTATTCTGACATGATTTTGCGTAACACATACGGCAAAATACCACCGTGCTTAAAATATTCCACGTCGATATCGGTATTCAGCCTGGCGGTGACCTCAAATTCAATTTCATTGCCATCAGCCTTAACAGCTCTAACATTAAGGGTTTTACGGGGCTCGATGTTTGCGATGCCAGTGATGGTGAATGTCTCAGAGCCGTCCAGGCCCAGGTTTTCCCAGCTTTCGCCATTTTTGAAAGTTAGCGGCAGCACGCCCATGCCCACCAGATTGCTG
>JASFIX010000516.1:0-3776 GCA_050122435.1 Desulfobacterales bacterium | reverse complement strand
CCGGGTATAGGTGCTCATCACCGGTGACGCACTTTGAATCGCCGGATGATTTAACAATTCTGTGATAAAATTTTCCGGAACATAACCACCGGGCCGGGTTAACACATGATCGGCTCGGCCGGCAATCAGGTCCATGCTTTTGGTAAATGAATCAAGAGAGGCGTTGACGGAAAGACGCACGCTGGTAAATACAGCTGCACCCAATGCAATCCCCAAAAGCACGGTCAGCGCCCGCCCGATATGCTTGCGCATATCCCGCAGGCTGAACCAGATAAAAAGGCGCAGGAAGAATATGAGATTTCTCATGGGTGATTTGTAATCATTCCATCTTTTAGGAAAATTTTAACAGTGGCCTGAGAATCGGCAAGCGAACTATGGGTTGCGATCATGATGGTGCGGCCCCAGTTTCGGTTCAGCTCTGTCAAAAGATCTATAACGATTTTTCCATTGTGGGTGTCAAGGTTTCCGGTAGGTTCATCAGCTAAAATAATAGACGGATCATTAATGAGGGCTCTGGCGATGGCTGTGCGCTGCATCTCTCCGCCTGAGAGTTGTGCCGGGAGGTGGTTCAAGCGCATATCAAGGTCAATCCATTTTAACAGGTCTAAGGCTTTGAGCCGGCTCTCAGAGATCGACTTTCCGGCCAAAAGTGCCGGGAGGCAGACATTTTCGAGTACATTTAAAGTGGGCAACAAATTAAAAGATTGGAAAATCATGCCGACAATCTGTCGGCGGAAATGTGTCAACTCGTTATCGGAAGTTTGATTTAAATCATGGTCGGCAACCGTCAGATCTCCCCGCGTCGGTCTATCCAGACCGGCCAACAATGAAAGCAAGGTACTTTTCCCTGAACCGCTGTTGCCTTTGAGGACCACCAATTGACCCGCTGCGATTTCAAGATCGACCCGGTTTATGCCGACGACCTCACTGTCACCCAGGGTGTAAATCCGGGTTAAACCTTTGGCCGAGATAACAGGTTTAGTTGTTTCAACGTTCATGATACTTTGAACAGTTAATTGTTATTTGTTATTCGTTATTAGGGTCTGATGATCATCTCGCCAAATCATTCGACAAATTATTAACTTGTAAACAGAGGTGTCAGGACGTCGACCAATTAACCAATAACCAGTAACAAATAACTACCGATGGAGTTTTAACTCTATCGGTAGTTATTCGGCCAGATAACCTTTCTCAACCGCATCATCAATAAGGTTGCTGACATAATTCCATAAGTGATGGGAACCGTCATCAACAGGCCGCATGCGCGCGATAACCTGGTTTTTCCGGATGCCATGTTTTTGCCAGGTGTGCCCGCTGGTAAAATAATTATGTAAAAACGGCTGCAGCCGATCCAGCGCATTGGCAAATCTTGATTCAGGTGTATCTTTGGCCTCGTATTCATCCCATAAGGCTCGAAAGGCATCAGCCTGATCTGGCGGTAAGATGTTGAAAATTCGGTCGGCGGCTTTGGTTTCACGAATTTTTTGATTCCGGCCGCCAATTTCATCATAGCAGTAAGTATCATCGGCATCGATTTCGACCAGATCATGGGCCAAAAGCAGTTTTATCACCCGCAACGTATCCAGATTATCATCATCGGCATACTCAGATAATATGAGTACCAGCAAAGCAATATGCCAGGAGTGCTCGGCTGAATTTTCCTGCCGGGAAACATCGAGCAGTGTCGTCCTGCGGCTAACTTTTTTAAGCTTGTCTGCTTCGAGAATAAATTCAATCTGGCGTGTAAACCGCTCTGCATTTACAGAGGGATTTTTGTGTCTGCGACGTTTACCCCTGACTTGGCCTTCAGCTTCTCCTTTGAGCATAGACAGACTCCATTCGACATCATTTATGGGTTTTTATGGCTGTATCCCCAGACCGCATACACCGGATCGGAAAACAAGATTTGAGTATAGTACTTATCATCTTGTGGCCGGGGCAGTCCCCGCATGGAATAGGTATGTAGATTTTTATATTGACCGGATTTTAAAAAGAATTCAAGTACCAATCCCATGCGTTCAAATTCGTGCAACTCCGTCCAGATGTTAATCACTTTTGGCGGGAACCAGCGGTTGGAGAAAGTCACCATAAATATCCCACCGGGTTTCAATACGCGGGTGATATCGGCAAATACTTCAAATGGGTGAATTAAGTATTCAACCGAAACAGAGCAGATCACCGCCTCAAAGGCATTATCATCAAAGGGCAAGCGCGGGCTGGCGTTGAGATCATGAACGACATAATCGGTTAGCCGGCTGTTGGCTTCCAGTTCCCTTTGATTCATTCCTAAACCGGTGAGGGATCTTAGCGGAAGGTCTTCTGGAAGATGGGAAACCCAGCTGCTCATTAAATCCAAAACATGGCTCTGGGGCGGGATGCGTTCACCGTAAAGTCTGCGAACAATATCAATAGCGGTGCGATCGATGTGGTTGACCATTCGGGGTTGTCCATAGAACAGGCTGTCTTCGCTTTCATCTTCTCTTTCGAAGGGATGGTCGGCAAAAAAATTTGTCGGGCTGCCGTTTACCCGCGCCTGCATTCCCGGTCCGCTAAGGGCGGTCTCCACCCAGTCATTGCTCGTACCGCCATGTTCTTCAAACTTCTCACGAACATCCTTGATGATCGCCTTTAATTGCAAGGGTTTTCCGGTTAATGGATGATTCACATCGGCCTTAATGCCAGCACCGTTGGCAGATATACAGCGAAAGGGCGTCATGTTGCCGGGGAAAACACCCGCTATATTCTTCAGAACTCCCAGAGGATAAAATCGGCCGAATCGCAGTTGAATAGGACCCGCCTGGTTAGAAAGCGCTAGAACCTGCCGTTGATCGGCCTTATAGATCTTGCGTTCATCTGGGGCCGCCACCCATGTGCCGGGTTTAACATCCAGTACAACCCGATCTCCGGTCTGTTTACCTCGGATTTCTTCAAGCAGCTCGGTGGGCAATATATCGCGCCATAAATTGATCCGTTGTCCATAATAACAGTCGGTGTGCTGGATACCGTTGTGTTCATAAGATACGTTAAATTCTATACTCGCCAAAACATCTTCAGATATTTTTTTCATCAGTTTTTCTCCGTCAGAATTATGCAAAATATCGCTGGTTCAAATAAATAACAGTTAAATGGTAAGAATTAATCCAGGAAGTGCAATTTAGAAATGAACAAATCGGCGAATTGGAATGAGGACGAAACGCTAAAAAAAGGGCCTGAAAGACGATTTCGCTTGCAAGGCCTATAGTTTGTTTAAATTCTTCTTGTATGATTCCGCCTGTTTTAGAATGCGCTTCTGCTCTTTTGGATCTTTACGGTTCCAGGTCCGGTACATCATGCCGATGCGGGGGTTGTTTTGCAATTTGGCTTGATGCCGTTTAAAAAAATCCCAGAACAGACAATTGAACGGACAGGCAGATTCGCCATAGGGTTTCTGGCGATGGTAGGCACACGGGGTGCAGTAATCACTCATTTTATGAATATAGTTGGCTGAAGACACGTAGGGTTTAGTAGCGACCAGGCCTCCGTCAGCCCACTGGCTCATTGCACGGGTATTGGGCAACTCAACCCATTGGACGGCATCGATGTAAACGCCGAGGTACCATTCGTCGACTTGATCGGGATGCACGCCGGCCAGCAGTGCAAAATTTCCGGTAACCATCAGCCGCTGGATGTGATGGGCGTATGCATGCTCAAGCGATTGGCCGATTGCAGCTTGCATACAATGCATCTTGGTTTCGCCCGTCCAGTAAAAGTCCGGCAATGGGGCCTTGTGGTTGAAA
>JASFIX010000515.1:0-3781 GCA_050122435.1 Desulfobacterales bacterium | reverse complement strand
TTCATAAAGAGCCTCCTTTAACTCGATTATAGCTATATTCGCTGGAGGACCCCTTACTCCCGACAGAGGTGAGACGGTCTCCTTTCCTTCGGCAGCCCGGCTTTCCATCAATAGCTCAAAGCTCTAAGCTGATAAACATAGTGTCGACCCCCCATTTTAGACTATGAGCTATGAGCTATACCCTATGAGCTAACTGTGGACCCTTGGGCTTTGCGCCACTGCCTCGCGGCAGTTTTGCCTTTTCGGGAAGAAGTCCCCGCTGAAAAAACTTTAAATATTATTACAAAATATGTGCCACCGGCCCGGTTTTTTAATTTAATATTATTTCAAATGGTTACAGAAAGCATCCATCTCTTTTTATAGGCGCTACTGTCTACTTCCGTCTACCTCCTGTCTACTTTTTTTAAAAACCAGGGAAATGGAGTATTGGAATGATGGAGTAATGGAGGATTGTACAAAAAAGGGGGACGGGGTTGATTTGTTGCGTTTCTTCCGATTGCGGATTTCGGAATTTTAATTAGCCACGGACACACACGGACATACACAGACTATTAAAAAACTAAAATATATTCGCAGATTACCCCGGTTAAATTCGCTGCGCTCCACATCTTCGATGTATTTAACTGTGCAGGCCCCAGGCAAATTTTCTTTAATCTGTATCATGGAATAAAGCAGGCTTTACCGGAAAATATATTGAAATTTAGAAGTTGCAATTCTAATGTTCAATCATAATTAAACGCCAAGCTGAAATCATGGTACGCCAACTAAAAAAGGGGCCGGGGTTGCGTTGTTGCGTTTCTGTTAATCGCAATTTCGCTGCCAGTGGCTAAATATAGATTTATTTGCAATTAAAGCGCTTGATCTTTCCTGCTGTTGCCTTTTTGTTTAAAGATGATAATAGTGAGGAAGCGCTGATAGTTCAAATTCTGATTCAAAAACCAGGGAGTTTGAGAGATGAAACTTGAAAAGATCAAATTGATTTTACTGCTCGCAATGGCAATCGTGCTGGGTGCTTTCACCAACAGTTTTGCCGCCGATAATGTGGAATGGAACGTCTATAAGACCCTGAAATTGGACGAATCTCCCATTGATGTAGCCATTACCCCTGATGGAAGGCGGATTTTTGTTTTGACCGACAAAGGGGAGGTTGTCATCTATTCATCAGCTGGAAAAATAGAGGCCCAAATTGATGTCGGGAAACATGTGGACCAACTAAAACTGGGCCCCCGGGGGGATTCGCTGATTTTGAGCAGCGGTCAGAACAAAACCGTTGAAATTGTGACCCTCGACTTTATCCAGCAAATAAATGTTTCCGGCTCTCCTTTTAAAGGCCCCGAAGATGCAGCCGTGGTGATTGCCGTTTTCGATGACTTTGAATGACCTTACTGTGCCCGGCTGGTGCCGGTATTCGAGCAGGTGCTCGAAAAATATCCGAATGACGTTAAGGTGGTTTTTAAGCACTTTCCGCTGCGGAATCACAAATTCGCCATGAAAGCGGCGATTGCATCCACTGCGGCCGAACGTCAGGGAAAATTCTGGGAGTTTCACGATCTGTTGTTTAAAAATTATAACAAGCTCAGTGACCAGAAAATCCAGGAGATCGCTCAGACTGTGGGTCTGAACCTGGAAGAATATGAAAAAAAGAAAAACGATCCTGCTACAAAGCAGAAGGTCAATCAGGATTTTTCAGACGGACGGAAAGCCGGGGTCAGAGGCACGCCCACGGTATTCATCAACGGCATCCGCTTAAGAGACCGCAGCCTAAAAGGATTTCAGACGGCCATTGATAAACAACTTGAAAAGCTTGGGAAAACCGCCACCAAACCTGCTTCCTAAATATCAAATCTCATACGCTATCAATAAACCCGGTCGAAAATAATTTTCGGGCCGGGTTTTTTTATGGGACACAGATTTTCACAGAAAATCACAGATAGGCAAACAAGTTTTAGATGCAATGGAGTAATGGAGTATTGGAGTGCTGGAGTATTGTAAAAACAAAATGCAGGAGTGTTTCGGCTGGCGACAGAGGTAGTTGGGTCGAACGTGAAAGGCGAGTAATAAAAATTAGTAACGATAGAACCTGTCTCAAAAATAGTAGATCACGTCTGAAGGCAAGGCGCAAACCGATTCGAAAGCAGAGCATACACGGTAGTATTCGAGCATTTTGAATCGGTTTGATACACCCCTTAATTTTCATAAAATGATGTGTAATCCCGATTTTTCGGGGTAACACAGCCTTAGGGCGTGAGATGCATTTTTGAGGCAGGTTCTGGGGTGCAAGGCTTGCCTTTGATGGCTATGGAGAGTTTGTCTACCACTGAAGCCCGATCCTTGATGATCAGGGTGTTGGTCGGCAGGTAGGGTGTGATGCTGCCTTCCGGTGAAAGCAATGGCTCCAGTACTGCCGCCAGTTCTTCTGCATCCGCATGTTCCAACTGAATCATACAAACGACGATACGCTCACCGGTCGGTTTTTGTCCTTGAGCAAGGGAAAAACTGTTTAGAAACAGTATAAGGAAAAGCGCTGCTGTAACGGAAAGCGCTGAAAATCTTATCATCAAGAAATTCCTTGATCTACGCAAAAATCGGTGGGCGTTTATCAAACCAGGGTTGTGCTTCTTCCAGTTGGGCGGCCAGCCTTAGCAGGGTGGCTTCATCTCCGTAGCGCCCCATAAACTCCACCCCACAGGGCAATCCATCTGCAGTCCAGGAAAGCGGCACGGACATGGCGGGCTGTCCCGTGAAATTGGCCAGTTGATTAAAAGGTGTTTTTGATAGGTTGTCTACAGCTAGTTTGTCGATAGCGCCCGAGGCGATCAGCAAACGGCTCAATTTCAGGGAATTGATCACTTTCAGCAAGGCCAATTCGACGGGTTTAGGGGTCAGTTCACCGATTTTAACCGGCGGGTAAGCCAGCGTGGGGGTCAGATATAAATCGTATGTTTCATGAAAGCGGCTCATAATGCCGGCTGCCTGTTCCCATTCCCGCTTTGCTTTTACCAAATTGCCGGCCGTGTAAGTGCGACCCAGTGCGGCCAGTGTCCAGGTGGCGATTTCCATATCGGACGGTTTAGCTTTTCTTCCCAGAATTAATTCCAGATCATCCATCAAGGCAGCGACTTCACCGCAATAGAGGATAATCAAGCCCTTAGCAAGGGCCTGGCCGTTAACTTCAGGGCGTGCTTCTTCCACATGGTGGCCCAATTCTTCCAGCAAATCTACCGTTTGTTCCACCGCCCGGATGCATTCAGGATGAACAGCGGTATCGATTGGCGACTTGGTGTTGAAGGCAATTCTGAGACTTCCGAGTCGATCTTCTATTTCCTTTGTGTATGCTTGTTGCGGCGGCGGGATGACAAAAGGAGCGCCTGCATAAGGGCCATGGGTCTCATCCAGAATGGCAGCGCTATCCCTTACAGTTCGGCTAACGACATGTTCAACCACCGCTCCTTGCCAGTTGCGACCATGGGGCGGGCCGTTGGGAGTGCGGCCCCGGGTGACTTTCAAGCCAAATAAACCGCAACATGCTGCTGGAATACGAATCGATCCAGCACCGTCACTGGCCGAGGCCAGGGGTACCATACCGCTGGCCACCGCTGCAGCGGACCCACCGCTGGAACCCCCCGGCGTATGGTCCGGATTCCAGGGATTGCGAGTGGGCCCGTGCAATTCAGGTTCCGTGATGCCCAGCAATCCGAATTCCGGAACATTGGTTTTTCCCAGGATCACCAGGCCGGCTTGCTTGTATCTTTTTACCATCTCGCTGTCCTGGGTGGGGACA
>JASFIX010000514.1:0-3794 GCA_050122435.1 Desulfobacterales bacterium | reverse complement strand
CTGATACTCTCAAGGCAAGCCGGTATTTTAGAATAAACTATGATGAATCAATACAGCGCCCCCAGGCGCAGCTCATCCATTGGATACGTCCAGGGAATCCCCGGATTTGTATTTTTCAAGTAAATCCCGGATGGCTTCTTCAAGCAGATCATTCTGCCGCTTATCCAGCCGCGCAGCGAGCACTTTAATTTCCCTGATGAGTTCGGCATCCAGGGTGGTATTATACATTTTTCTTATGCCCATAACACGTGTCCTCTTATAGAAATATCGGTAACTATATCGAGAACTTTAGAAAAAAAATGGGCAGCTCAATTAATGAGCTGCCCACCAGGCAGGAAAAAGATGATACGGTTATTCAGAAAGCCCGAGTTGATCTCATTCAACCACGAAGCGCATGAAGGACAAGAAGAGGGGTTTTAAAATTATTCTCTTTTACCTTTGTGATCTTCGTGTACTTCGTGTTGAGATAACTATCGGAAGTATTTAACTGGAGATTTTCAGATAACCACAAAAGATGATTACCAGTACAGGGTCAAACGGTTATCTCTTTCTAATTTTACGCGGGTTCCAAACGAGGCGCCTTCTCTATTTAACGTATTCAGCAGCCAGATCGCCGCTGCGCTTGAAGCCCGGTTTATTTTAAATCGTTTAACCCGAGTCGGCGTCATTTGCAAACTGACGAGTTTTCCATTGGCTGAATTGACCACCGCAAAATACATCAGGGATAAATCTCCCCTGAATTCCTCATATCCGCTGATCCCTTCGTAGTCATTTAAAAAATCACCGCAGCCGTATAGAATGAGCCTGTCCCTGTAAACCTCAACTGCTTTGACATGATGGGATGAATGCCCATGAATGATGTCGACACTGCCATCATCAATCAACCGATGCGCAAAGAGGGTTTGCTTCCGGGAAATATCATATCCCCAGTTCCCGCCCCAGTGTATCGATACCACCACAATGTCGCCCGCGCGTTTAACTTCCTGAATTTTTCTCTGGACCTGGCGCACGGATTTAGCGCTCAGATCCGGCAACAGGTGTACCCCGGGTCTGTTTTTCCCAGCCGCCCAATTCAATGGAATCCCACTGCTCGTCAATCCGAAAGCGAACACCAGCACCCTGCTCTTGCCTGCGATATCAAGCACGGCCGGCGCCCCGGCTTCTGCAATATTCGGTCCGGCTCCGGCGGTTTGTATGTTGACATTTTTTAGTGATTCCAGAGTCTCGGAAAGGCCTGCATATCCCCAGTCCAAAACGTGGTTGTTGGCCAGTGCACAGGCATCGATGCCGGCTGCCGTCAAACTGGCAATATTTTGGGGATGCATCCGGTAATTGATCCCTTTGCCCTTCCAATAATCGTTGCTGGTCGTGATACTGGTTTCCAGGTTTATCAGTCTCACATGCGGTGCCACCCGATCCAGTTCCTCGAGGGCATCGCCCCAGATGTAGGCAAAGCTGACCGGTTGCTGAATGGGGCCGTTTAGTTCCTCAGCCAGTTTGACATATCCTGTGGCACGTTTCAGGTAGGACTCATATATTCTCGGGTCAGAAGGGTGCGGCAGCACCTGATCAATGCCTCTGCCGGTCATGACATCACCGCACATAAATATCTTGATGTGGTCTGACATCTCCTGCCCAATTGCCGTATTCCATGTCCATATCACCGCTAATAGAAAACATCCGGCAAAACAGAAAAAAAGAAATTTGCGGAATCGAGCCGAAAAGCGCCTGGCGTCCCGGTTTCTATATCTATTGCCATAATCCTTCTGCAACACAGGCTTGTTTGACAAAGGGATTCTCATTTTTTTGTATCGCTTCGATCCTTTTGGCTCGCTTACATTCCCATTCACCAACCGGATCCTGTTTATCCCAGGCCTTGAAAAGCTTGCGGTCTTGTGCATTGATGAGATTATAGGCGGGATAGGCCCAATTCATGTAGAAATGAATCCGGGCAATATCGCCCCTTACTTCAGCCGGGGGTTCTATTTCACCGCGCGCGATTTCTATATCACAATTGCCGAAATCTGCGTTTTCTCCCGGAACCATGGCGTAATGATAATTTGATCTTAACGCCCCGATTTCTCCGATAACCGGAACCAGATTGTAAAGATCACACTGAATAAACCTGAATTTGATATTCATTTTTTCAGCACAGTTCAATCCTTTAAAAGGCCTGCCCCGGCTGTCCAGGCATTGTGGATGCCCGTCACGCCATTCAGAAAATTTGTAGCCGAACAAATCGAGATGAACGATATGCTCCCACTCCAGCCGCCGGGCCCTTTTCGATTTTCTCTTGGGAACGTAGCCGTTATTGTGAATCACATATTTCCCCTGTGTGTACTGGGAACTGCAATAAAAGGTTTTCTGATGACCGCGGTAAATTTCCCGCATCAGGATTCTTTTGGCCTTGCTGAAGGACTGAATTTTGCGGTTGCCTTTGCTGCCGGCATAAACCGATCCGCTAACCAGGCAGATCAAAACCAAAACCATTATAAAATGTCCGAATTTCTTCATCGCATAATCCTCAATTTGTATGTGAACAAAGCGAAAGCGAAAAAGGAGGGACACCCTGTTTTTTCTCAATGCTACCCCTATCGCTATAAATGGGATTAGTCAACCACTGGGAACCTGCAATCCTAATTCTCAATCAACCGGCAAGACAAAATACCTGATTGATATTTCTTAATAATGAATAAAAAAAAGCCCGCTGGGATACCAACGGACTTTATTTTTGCTCAAAAGTGTAAAAACGGTCTGCTAAGTCGAAACAGCTTCAGGAAACCCGTGCCTTAAAGCCAGCTTGCCGAACATTTGGGCAAGCCCGACTCCCAGCGAAAAAACAGAGCCCACATCGAGATTTTTGTCCGCCGTTTCATCAAAAAAAACATTGAGACTGGATTCCAGCCCGTCTTCGGGCAACCAGTAACAGATCATGATGGGAACGGCAGGCAACGGATGCAGCACGACGGATATATCGGACTCGAATTGTTTTTCCACCTGCTTTCCGCTGAATATGTGGACCATGTCGTCAAAAAGACCCGTATAGGTGTCGGCCACCCGCTTCATGGATTGTTCGCAGCGCTTCTGAAATAGCGGATAGCGTTCCTTGCCGTCCTTCAGCTCCCGGAATGAAACCCAGTTTCCCGAAACCGGCAGCCCCTTGCCGTACAAAACGTAGCTGAGAAAGGGAACTGCTACCCAGGGATTGATATGGATGTCGGCGGACAGATTCCCCTCGGTATCGACGCTGAAATCCTTACCCAGCACCTTAAGTGTCAGTTTGTCGCCCGAGAATTTAGCGCCCACTTTTTCCGCGGCTTTGGCAAGATCTGAAGCAACGACTTTGTTTTTCAGCTCTTTCAGGTAGTCTGCTCCCTCTTGAAAGACATTATTCTGGTCCCCTTCTGAAAAGCGTTCAATGATTTCCCGCTCCAGCTTCGGGCAGTCTGCTAATTTTCGTCTACCCTGAAAAACCGCTCCGGCAAATGCCAGGCATGTCTTTTCACCACATTCCTGGCAGTTGGACTTATCGAGCAGCTGAAAGATTTCCATGGCGTGTTTCGGTTGCGGCATACCGCCTCCTTTTTACTGGCATCTCAATTTATATAGACCATGCCAACCCAAATTTTTAGCATTAACCGGCAAAAGGTCAAGGTTTGTCTTCAAATTTTAAGATCAGCCGTCTGATTATAAATTCCAGGCATATTCAGCTTCTATTTGGGGTTGATTGCCGGCCCGATAAAAACTATAAACCCTGATTAACAACTGCATTTCATTCGGGGGTTTCTTATGTC
>JASFIX010000513.1:0-3798 GCA_050122435.1 Desulfobacterales bacterium | reverse complement strand
CTTCTCAATGGGATTTATCAGACCCACCACCGTGTCGATACGCCCACCAATCGGAAAAAGGCCCAGCCACCTGAAAAAAACGATCTGAAAAATCATGGCCAACCAGAAAGAGGGCAGAGACACATCCGCTACGGAAAAGAGCCGTATCAAATGGTCCACAATAGTGTTTTCTTTTTTGGCAGAAATCACCCCTAGAGGAATACCCACCAACAATGCGACAAAAATAGCACTGAACATCAGCTCAAGCGATGCCGGCAGATGATCGATAATTCCAACCATTACCGGTCTGTGGGTGCGCAGGGATTCACCTAAATTTCCACGGCTCAGGTCTCTGAGGTAATAAAAAAACTGGGTGTAAAGCGGTTTGTCAAGCCCCAGCTGATGCCGTACCATTTCAATCTGTTCGGCTTTTGCCCGCGGACCTAAATAAGCCGCTGCCGGATCACCGGGGACGACTCTGGATAGGATGAAAGTAATGGCGCACAGTCCCAGAAGAACAAACATGAGCCACATCATACGTCTAATGATATACCGTAGCATCAGCCTTCCAGTTGTTCAGAAAATTAAAAATTGGGGGACGGTAACTGGTTAGGAGGTGAAGGATGTCCCTCCACCCCCGTTTCATTTATTCCTTGTACATGTTGTACCAGAAAGGCACCCGTGGATAATTGGGGTTGATGACATATCCTTTTAGTTCTTTTCTTTTAAAAACCGGCAATTCAACATCAAAAAGATAGATGGAAGGCGCATCTTCGATCAATATCTTCTGGGCTTTGGAATAAAGCGCCTGGGCTTTGTCACCATCAGGTGTTGTGTATGCCTTAAGAATCATCTCGTCAAATTCCGGATTTTTGTAATACGCAAAATTCCAGGAAGGCTTTTTTTCAACATGCCAGAGACTGTATAAGGTCTCATAAGGATCGCTAAATGTGGGCCACCACATGACCGCTGCCAGGTGATGCGCTTTTTCCGGTCCCCCTTTCATCAGATCCCATTGGGCCGTCCAGATCATCGGTCGGATTTCCACATTGATGCCAATTTTAGCGAGCTCCTCCTTGATCAAGGGTGCAAAAGCTTTCTCAACGTCATTTTCCGCTGCATAAGTGAATATCAGCGTGTCCTTTATCCCGTTAGGATATCCGGCTTCTGCCATTAGTTTTTTGGCTTTATCCAAGTCGTGGGTATATTGATGCAGGCTATCGTCGTGACCGAACTGACCGTATGGAACAGGGCCCACGGCTTGCCTGGCGAGCCCTGCTGCGCTGATTTCGATGATGTCTTTATATGGGATCGCATAGGAGGCGGCTTGTCTAACCAGTTTGTTGTCAAAAGGAAATTTGGCCGTATTCAGGTGAAGGTAATAGTTGATAAAACTCGGACCGACCAAACGCTCGCAACACGCTTTGCTATCGAATGTTCGGCTTGATTCTGTCGGAACACGGCTTGCAACGTCGGCAACACCGGACTCCAGCATCTGCTCGGCAACCGTTCCTTCTTTGACGATTTTTACAACGATGCGCTCGAAATGAGCCCCTTTCCAGCCCCGCCAGTATTGATCAAATTTTTTAAAGATAATTTCCTCGTCCGGTTTGTAGCTTTCCAGCACATAGGGGCCACATCCGGCCGCATTACCCGCATCAAACCATTTGCGATCTTTGCTGACAGCATTCGGACTGATAATCCAGGCTGCATTTGCCGAAGCCGCAATACGATCAAAAGGCGCTGCACTTTTCAAGTTAAACTTGACGGTATAATCATCGATTACCTTGATTTCTTTGACAGGTCCAAAAATAAAAGCCGCTCCTTTACCCATCTTAATCGTGCGCTCGATGGAATCTTTGACAACTTGGGCCGTGAGCGCTCCTCCATCGTGGAATTTGACACCCTTTCTAAGATAAAAAGTCCAGGTTAGACCATCGCTTGAGGCTTCCCATTTTTCTGCCAGGCCCGGCTCAAAATCCTTGCCGCTCCCCGGAGGGGCCACCCAAATAAGCGTTTCGTAAATGTTGGGCATATAGGTGGCTTCTGTAGAATAGCTGGCACTTGGATCCCAGGTCGTGACGCTGTCGACGGATGCAAAGACCAAAATTTCTTTGGGTAATTTCGCCGCCTGCCCGGGTATTGCGGTAAACGCAATAAACAGGGCGGCAATCAGTAGATAAATAAAATTACTACGATTTTTAGTTTTCATTTTTTCCTCCTCTCCTTTGGGTTGTTAATCTCAACCTGAGCCGCAGATGGCGATCGCCTGCAAATCAGGCCATCAAATTGATTCCATCGGATATATTGGTCACATGCTGGGATTTTCAGTCACCGATCTTATTATTGAGTTTGAGCGGCCCCAGCGAATTAAAAATATGACCTTTGCCAATGTCATCTGCATACATCGGGAATTTGCCCTTATAGTCACGAAGATCCTTCCACACCTGACTGGTTCCCAGCGTACCGTATTCTCTTACGCGTGAGACAACATCCAGATCAATGACTTCACTCATGATGATAAATCCTTCTCCGGCAGTCTGCAGAACACGCCCTTCCGGATCGACAAAGATAGACCTGCCAACACCACCAATCCCCAGGCCGTTGACGTTAAAGAAATAGAGCTGGTTTGAAATAGCACTGGCCTGTGCTAGGACGATTTCCTGAGATCGGTCCGAGGTGTACGTTGCCGTAGGACAAAAAATCGCTTCTGCTCCCAACCAGGCCAGATTACGGGCCACCTCAGGAAACCAGACATCGTAACAGATACACAGACCGAAACGCCCTTTATTTGGAATGTCGAATATACAGAATTCTTCTCCGGCATCACCCGGTTCAATAGGTCGCCAGGGAAAGATTTTGCGGTATTTGGCGATGATTTCCCCATCTGGAGATATGACAACAGCCGTGTTATAAATTTTGCCCTGAGCCTTTTCGTAAAAAGAACCTGGTATCAGCCATTTCTTTTGTTTTTTGGCCCACTCAGTAAATTTATCAAGTGTCGGATTCGGGACAGGTTGGGCAAGTTTGATATCAATACCGCAAGGACATAGTTCGCTGAATATTACAATATCCACCCAGGGAAAAAGGAGAGCTACCCGATTTAAGTTCTTCATCATCGCATCAGAATTGTCTACTCCCCAGGCAACTTCCATCTGTATGCCGGCGATTCCTAAATTTCTGGCCATTTTTCCCCCTATTTATTTTAGAGCTCACACAATAAGCGCTTGATTCTATGAAAATTTTTAGGTGTGCTTTTGTAATCGTTTCTAATAGTTGATGACACAATGTACATCCCGCATAAAATCAGCTGCTTGAACGGCTTCTCCTTTTTCGATTAGCTCGATCATTTCAAGATGTTCAGTATAATTCATTTCGCGTATCTTTTTGCCCCAATCCTTCTTGTTGAATTCAAATAATCGCTGACGGATGATATTGAGTTGATGTAAAAGAGGCGCATTTGATGATAAATCGAGATACACGTGATGAAACGCTTTGTTTAAATGCCAGTATTGATGAAATCTATCCTCAGCCATATTGGTGTACATATCTTTATTTATTTTTTTCATTTGCTCGATTTCAGCTGAACCGAGTTCGTCAAAAACCGCGAGCAACACGCGGGAGTCTAAGGCTCCCAATATTTCATACATGTTTTCAATATCCTGTTGAGTTAGACCATTAATGAGAACCCCTCGTTGCGGCAGAAAGGTTACAAATCCCTCGGTTTGAAGCTGTAAAAGGGCATCCCTCAGCGGCGTTCGGCTGATTCCCAGATTCTTCATCAATTGGTTCATTTTGATAAACATACCGGGTTTGAGA
>JASFIX010000512.1:0-3799 GCA_050122435.1 Desulfobacterales bacterium | reverse complement strand
GCATGAATCAACCCGTTCTGGCCACCGTGGGGGATTCCACTTTTTTCCATGCGGTTCTGCCGGCCCTGGTCAATGCCATACACCATCAATCAGATATCACCATCGTGGTACTGGATAACAGCGGAACAGCGATGACTGGCTTTCAACCTCATCCGGGTCTGCCGGTGGATGCCGGTGGCGATGAGGTTCCGGCCCTGGACGTGGCTAAAATATGTGAGGCCATGGGAGCCACGGTAAGAATCAGTGACCCCTTTGATATCGAAAAAACCCAAGAAACCATTTTTGAGCTTTTTGGAATCAAAGGCCTCAAGGTCCTGGTGTTGAAACAGATTTGTGCGCTGAGTCCGGAGAAGAAGGCCCAAAAAATGTTTGATGTGTCCGTGGATGAAAGTATCTGCCTGGGGCAAGACTGCGGATGCAATCAATTGTGTACTCGTATATTCAAATGCCCCGGTCTGAATTGGGACAAAGATAAGGGGGTGTCTCGAATCGATGAAGTCATCTGCGTCGGTTGCGGAGTGTGCGCATCGATCTGCCCCTCGGGCGCAATCCAGAAAAAGGAGGTGGCCTAAGCTATGAAAAATACGAGCCTGCCATTTGATCCTTATAATGTTATCATCACCGGTGTCGGCGGTCAGGGTAATGTAATGGCCTCCCGAGTCGTTGGCAACATGCTGTCCCGCAAGAATTTCAACGTTACCATTGGCGAAACCTTCGGCGCTTCCCAGCGTGGCGGGTCAGTGATGAGTCATTTGCGAATATCTGGGGAGTCCTACTGGTCGCCGCAGATTCCCAAAGGCAAGTGCCACCTGGTCATTTCCTTAGAACCCACCGAAGCCATCCGGGTGTTGATGAGCTACGGAAACCCGAATATCCGGGTTCTTTGCAATACGCGACCGGTTCACGCCATCGGCGTGATTTCCGGTGAGCACCGCTACCCGTCCATGGATGAGATTAAATCGTGGATAGAAGAATTGTCTGAAGATTGCTGGTTTTTAGAGGCCACCGGAAGGGCGCTGGAGCTGGGAAATCCGATTTTAGGCAACATCATGATGATCGGCGCCGCCGCCGGCATCAATGCACTGCCGCTGGATAGAGACGACTTTGAAGCCACCATCACCGAAACCCTGACCGGCGACAAGCTGGCGCTAAACCTTAAAGCCTATGATTTAGGTGTCCGTATGGTTCAATAAGATCGCATATTCGAATATATATTTTCTTAATTTAGGAGAACATCATGAATTTGAAAGGATCCTTATTTATGAGCCCTGAAAGGGTAATTTTCGGCCGTGGGGTGGTCGATGATATCGGTACCTACGTAAAACAGCTAGGGGGAGCAAAGCCATTTATCGCCACCGATAAAATAATTTCCGCCATCACCGCTTTCCAGCGGATCGAAGATTCTTTGAAAAAAGAAAATATTGACTACTGTCTATATACGGATTGCGATGTCAATCCAACCGACATGCAAATTGACAACGGATGTAAGATTTACAAAGAAGCAAAATGTGATGTCATTATTGGTGTAGGCGGCGGTAGCAACTTGGACACCGCCAAATCGATCGGAATAATTGCTACGAATTCCGGCTCTATCCGGGATAATTTTGTTCCAAGTTATGTAACCGATCCCTATGACACACCCAACAAAAATGCAACGCCACCTATGATTATGGTTCCAACAACCGCCGGAACGGGCAGTGAGGTAGGCGCCTGGACCGTAGTGACAAATACGGCTGAAAATTACAAGGGTTTTTGTGGCGGATGGATGTGCCTTCCCAAAATCGCTTTATTGGACCCGCTGATGACCGTAAGTATGCCACCGAAATTGACTGCATCAACCGGGTTCGATGCGTTGATCCATGGAATTGAAGCCTATTATCATCGCTATAAAATGCCGCAAACCGACCTGTATGCGATTTCAGCGATCAAACGAATTTTTAAATACCTGGGTCGAGCCATTGCCAATGGTAGTGATATTGAAGCAAGAGAACAGATGCTTCTGGGGGCCATGGAAGCCGGTTTTGCCATGAACACCGGGTGTGCTTTGATCCATTCCTCCGGTCTGCAACTGACATCCAAATTCGGCCTCAGTCATGGTGAAACCCTGGCAATCATGGCAGGTCCGGTGATGCGGTTCAATACCATGGCCTGTGTGGACCGGATGATCGATATTGCTAAGGCAATGGCAGAAAATGTTGATGGACTGGGTAAGCTCGACGCTGCCGATAAGGCTGCTGAAGCCGTTCAAAAATTTGCTCAATCCATTGAATTGCCGATCCATTTGACCAAGGAGACTCATGATCCGTCCGTGATTCCTGCAATGGCCCAAAATGCCATATCCAATGACAATACGTTCGGAAATCCTCGCATCCCCACCCAGGAACAATTGGAGGCACTTTACGGGCAAGCATATAATGACCTTTAAAGTTACTTTTAGACCGCAAGCGGATCGCTATGAAAAAGAAGCAATAGGTGGCACCTCTTGAATTGCTGTCACAAAGAATCACATTTTTATTGACATCTAAATCTTTGTCCAATTATAAAGCTGCTAATGGTAAGCTTGCTGAAGCTCACTCGCACACGAACGTTGATCTCATTATCATATTACACTGCTTTTCAAGCTGACCAGATAAGCGAAACCTGAACTTCTATTTTTTGCTTTTCAAGTAAAAGATACACCCCCCAAAATTTGATCCTGAATTTAAGTAAGGCATATGGAGAAACCTCTCAAATTTTGCCTATCATACTCCTGGCTGTAAAGCGGCTATTTTTCTGGAGGAGCTCAAACCATCGGTTGTTTTGCATAACAATTACTTCAAGAAAAAAGGGAATGTATCTGCAACATCGCAATGATTTTAGCTTTGAAATTTAACGTATCAAATGGGAGATTCAGACATGGATACGGAAGAACTGTTAAAAGACAAAGATGTATTGATAGTAGATGATGAACCTGATGTGACTGACTCAGTTGAAGAAATACTCGATATGTGTTTTGTTACCAAAGCCAATGACTACGATACTGCCGATCAATATTTGCTCAGTTATACATATGATATTGTCGTTTTGGATATCATGGGAGTCAATGGATTTGATCTTCTAAAAACTTCAGTGAAAAGGGGATTTCCAACAGTGATGCTGACTGCCTATGCTTTAACACCAGAGGCATTAGAAAAATCAATTAAATTTGGTGCAGCCGCTTTTTTACCGAAACAAAAAATGGACGAACTCGGGGATTTTTTAGCGGCCGTTGTACTCAAGGGTGGCCAACCAATCTGGGACAAGCTTTTTGATAGGTTGAGCGGTTTCTTCAATAAGCGCTTTGGGCCTGATTGGAAAGAGCGCAATCAATTTTTTGATGAATTCGTAGAATCTCTGTACGCTAAAAAAGTCGAATAAAATTAATGCTATCAGTGTTTTAGGTGCCTGTAACCTTTACCATATCTACGAATTAGCCTGCTATACTATATATTGTGTTTGCAAGGTTGTAACCAAAAGCTGACAATCTAACAAAGCACAAATATCAGGTTGCCAGAATTCCTGCGATACTCGATTTTAATCACAGATTCTCAAAATTTGAAAAGACGGTTGATTGCGGGGTCAGTTTCACATATCCGTATCGTATCTGCAAAATTGCGATATTTGGTTTTCTCTCAATATATCCCTACTTTCAGAGCTCTCAATTATTATTGACGAAATCCCATAGATTTAGGTATAAACGCATCCAGATAATTCATTATTTTTTCTATTTCTGCTGATCTGAACCGATTCCTCATTTAAGCTGATGCCACACGCTTTTTTG
>JASFIX010000511.1:0-3801 GCA_050122435.1 Desulfobacterales bacterium | reverse complement strand
GCGTTAAAGCAACGGCCACATTGATACATGCGATCCATGGTTTGATTCAAAATATGCTCGGCTGAATGCATCCTGGGGTCATAATTTTTTTTCATGGGTGAATGGCCTCATCCAAATTCGATTTCTTGTGATCAATCTAATTATTGTTTCAGGCTTCTTCGGCAGCCTTTTATCTTATTCGATTTCAAACCGGCAAGGAATTTTTTGCACAGCTCCAGATCGATTTCATGCTCAAATAATTTGCCATCCGGGCTTACTCCTCTGATGATTCCATCATAAAGAAAAAATTGCAGCAGTCGCCGGCCGACTTCTCTGCGATCGATTAAGGTGGTGATGGTGCCGGTGGCCCGCACAGGACTTGGCAGCGTCAGTCCGCTGTCGACAAGCGACTTCATAAAGTTAATGATTCTGCTCAGCCGCAAGAGGGTAACCGATTCTTTACGCGTCGTGCTATGGGATAACGGCAGGGCACTGGACCGCATACCGGCAAAGTTCTGGGGCAGCAGCCCTAAGGAGGCACACAGCCTGTAATCCTTGCTGCCCGGTGATGGGTAGAATACAGAGCTGCCCGCCAGTACCCGGCGCTCAGTCAGATAGAGGAGATCGTTAAGCGAATCAGCCGCTTTTTGAAATGGGGCGCCCACGATAATGTAACCGACCGCCTCAAGATCATAGGCCTCGGCCAGATCCAGGGCGTTTTCAAACGCACGGCGGACATCGGGTCGCTCGAATCGCTTCTGTTGCGCCTTTGCCGTGGTGCCCAGCGAAAGGTTCAACGTCCGGAAGCCGGCTGCTTGCATGGCAGCCACAACCGGCTCATCCAGCGATGAAGGCAGCAAACCGTTCATGGCCCTGAGTTCAAGCTGTTTTCCGGCAAAAGACTGTGAGATTTGATCCAATAACCTGAGAAACCAGTTCCGATCCAGTGATAGATTTTCGTCTTCAAAATCGATAAACCCGGCGTGGTGTTGATGAACCGCGATTTCAATTTCACGCAATACGGATGCAACGTTTCTTCGGCGGTAGCTAAAAGGTGAGGATGCTCCCATAGAGCAGTAAGTGCACTTCAGCGGACATCCGCGGCTGGCAACCACCACGGCGCCGGCCTTTTTGTTGCGGCGGTAATAGCGCTGGTCTATCAGTTGGGTGGCGGGCAGCGGCAAATTGTCCGGGTTGCTCACGTTGATGATTTCACCGATATGAAGACTTCCGTCCGGTTTACGATAGACCAACCCGGGCATATCCTCATAGCCTGTTTCGTTGCGAAGTGCTTTTGCCAGACGAACCAACGATACCTCACCTTCACCCCGCAAGACAAAGTCCACTGCTGAAGACGCCATCACCCGCTCAGGCATGACAGTGGCATGATGGCCGCCAATAACGATTTTGCCATCGGGGTGGTGCTTTTTAACGATTTGGGCGGTCTTGACGGCCTCATTGCTATAAGCGCTAAAAAGAGAGGAAATACCCACCAGAAAGGGCTGCGCATTTTTTACCTGCTGCCCGATGGTATCGAAGCTGTAACCGAAATGTTTAAATTGATGAAACAGGGCGAAGGGAGATTGGTCGGGCCGGCCGTAAAAAGGTCGCAAATAAGCCAATTCCTGCGGCAGATCGATAGCACGTGATTTGGCTGTGGCCAGCGCATCCAGTATTTGTACGGAAAAGCCGGCCTCAATCAGTCCGGCGGCGATACTGGCCAATCCATATGGGATGGTGCGTTTGGCGGTCAGATAAAAATCGCGAATTGGGGGCTGGATGAGCTGGATATCGAATCTGGAATCTCGAGCTGATGGCGTCATAAAATATTAAAACCCATGCCAAAAAATATTTAAGACCCTATGGTGCAGTTTTTAATCGATTTAAATCTCTTGTAACACCAAATGAGCTAAAATGCCTAAAATTATGGTTTCGCTGCGCTCTGTTGTCTGATTTAAAATAGGTCACCGCAGAGACGCAGAGTCCGCAGAGGTTTTATTAAAGAGATATTCTCTCTGCGTCCTTTGCGTCTCTGCGGTGAGCTATAACTTTAGGCACTTCCAATCAGCAATGGTATAAACTTATGGTTAGCCTTCGGAAACGGATAGTTCTTGTATTCATTCAAACGTATCCAGCGAAAATCCGCAGGTCCGCGTAGATATACCCTACCGGATACATATTTGCAGCAAAACACCTCCATCACGATTCTAAAATGGGTATAGGCGTGTTTTACTTGGGCCAAATGGCGGTCAATCTCTACCTTGAGATTAACTTCTTCTTTGATCTCTCTGATACAGGCGGCCTGCGCCGATTCACCGTCTTTAATCTTACCGCCCGGAAATTCCCATAATCCCCCTAACAGACCTTCGGCTTTGCGACGGGTGATCAGGACTCTTCCATTTTTATAAACAACCCCCACGGCGATATGATATTGCGGTGCGGCTTTTAATTTTTGTCGTTTCGGAAAATCGGCGACCTGCCGGGTCTGATAAGCAAGACATATGCGCGTTAACGGGCAGGCATCGCACAGCGGATTACGGGGTTTGCAGACCAGGGCGCCGAGTTCCATCATTGCCTGGTTGAAGATGCCCGGACGCCGGGAATCCAGCAGTTCGCCGGCGGCTTTTCTAAACTGCTTGTCGGAACTGGGCTGGTTCACCGGGGCGTGAATTCTATGCAGTCGGGCCAGTACCCGCTTGACATTCCCGTCGACCACCGCATGCGGCTGGTTAAAGGCGATACTCAATACGGCCGCCGCAATATAATCGCCGACGCCCGGCAGGTTGCGAAAAGGCTCCCATTGATCCGGAATTCGGCCCCCATGATCCTGCTCAACGACTTTGGCAGCCCGGTGCAGATTTCGAGCTCGGGCGTAATATCCCATACCCTCCCAGACTTTGAGAACCGCCTGTAAATCGGCTGCTGCCAGCCTTTTAATACTCGGGAATTTTGTTAAAAATCGGCGGTAATAATTTAAAACCGTTTTGACCTGAGTTTGCTGCAGCATCACCTCCGAAACCCAGATATGATAGGGCGTGCTTGAGCGGCGCCACGGTAAATCGCGCTGGTTTGCCTGGTACCACCTGAGTAATTGTCTTCGAAGTAATTTGAGATCGGCGGTGTTCATCAAAAAAATTTATCTCAGGATTTTTTCCCAAGGATGTGGGCGACCATGTCCTGGACATCGGAAGTGGGTTCTTTGCACGCAAAGCCTGTACACACATGGGCGGTGGCTTTGCCTTTGACGAGCTGCAGGCCGTCGGTATAGCCGGCAAATTTAGCCAGTCGTTCCGCATTTTGATCCGATTTGACCAGGGCGACCTTATGCGGCGCGAAATTTAGATTTAATGCAGCCAGCATTTGCTGTGCCTCGCCTTTTTCCGGGTCTGCCGCGATGACCACCTCCTGACCCGGTCGCAGGGCAAAGTCCACACCCAGCAAAAAAAAGGTAAAGGCGGTCGGTTGGGCTTTTACGGTTCCTGCAAAGGCCCGCAGGTGATCATGGGCATGTTTATCCCATTTGGGATCGCCGGTCAACCGGGCAAGATACAGCATATTCAATAGCGATACCGAATTGGCCGAAGGAATCGCTCCATCGTACAGTTCCTTGGGCCGTACCGGAAGCGCTTCGCTTTCATGGGCTGTGGTAAAAAAGCCGCCGCCGTCCGGATCCTGGAAATCCTGTAACATTTTTTCCTGAAGGGCGGCTGCCTCTTCAGCGTAAGTCAGATTAAAAGTTGTCTGGTATAAATTGAGCAGGCCATAGATCAGAAAGGCATAATCGGCGGCCTGGGCTTTAACGGCGAGCTCACCGTCTCTGAA
>JASFIX010000510.1:0-3816 GCA_050122435.1 Desulfobacterales bacterium | reverse complement strand
GGCATACATTTGCGTGTTTTAAAAATTTGGGCGACTTATCAGCCCTAAACTTTGGAATGAGAAATCGTTTGACTTGTTATTGACAATTTCATATTCAGCCAATTACAATAAAAGGTTACAAATTTAACTCAAATTAACGAATTTGATCAACACAGGGTTTTAGGAGGCATTCGGAGCTAAGAGTTTATGAGCATAAAAATCCTTATTAATGCGATCGATCCGGAAGAATGTCGGGTCGCCATAGTCAAAGCAAAGAACCTGGAAGAATTTTATATCGAAAGCGCTGCGCATGAAATCACCCAGGGCAATATATACAAAGGAAGGATTTCACGGATCGAGCCAAGCCTTCAGGCGGTTTTTGTAGACTACGGAGCCGAACGACATGGCTTTTTACAGCGCCATGAAATCCACAGCGACTATTTTCAGGATAGTGAAGGGGGCGTCCATAAAATAGAAAAAATCGTCAAACGCGGGCAGGAACTTATGGTGCAGGTCACCAAGGAGCCGTTTATGAAAAAGGGCGCCATGCTGACCACCTACATCTCTTTGGCAGGCCGGTATCTAGTGTTGATGCCCGGCAGTGACAAACGGGGAATTTCTCGAAAGATTGAGGATGAAGATGAACGCAGTCGTCTCAAGGAATTGATGGATAAATTGAAACTCCCGGAAGGATTCGGTCTAATCGTTCGGACCGTAGGCGCAAACTGCACCAAAACCCTCTTAGCCCGTGATTTAAGATACCTGCTGCGTCTTTGGAAAAACATCAAAAAAAGCGTCATGAAGGAGCCAGCCCCGGCACTTCTTTATCGCGAAAGGCACCTGGTTCTAAGATCGATCCGTGATTATTTTACGCCGGAGGTAAATGAAATTCTAATCGATGATCCTGCCGTATTCCATGAAGTAAGGGATTTCATCAAAATTATATCCCGCAAACACCATAAAATCGTCAAACTATATAAAGGCGCCAAGCCGATATTCACTCAATTTGGAATCGAAAACCAGATTGCGACCATATTTGAAGGCCGGGTAACTTTAAAATCAGGAGGCTCCATTGTGATCGAACAAACCGAGGCCCTGGTGTCCATTGATGTAAATTCCGGCAAATCCACTCATGAAAAATCGATTGAAAAAACGGCATTTCTTACCAACCTTGAGGCAGCCGAAGAAGCTGCCCGGCAGCTTCGGCTAAGAGATTTAGGCGGCCTCATCGTCATCGATTTTATTGATATGAAAGAGCCAAAGCACCGTTCAGAAGTTGAGCGCCGACTGCGGGGCGTTGCCAGCGAGGACAAGGCCAAAACTAAAGTAGGAAAGATTTCAAGATTCGGGTTGCTGGAAATGTCCCGCCAACGAATACGGCCTTCGATCGAATTCGGCAGTTACCAACCCTGTCGTTACTGCCAGGGTAAAGGACTGATTGCATCCACAGAGACCCTGGCGGTCGGTTTTCTCAGAAAGCTCAGTTTAGAAACCCTTAAACCCGGAATTGCCTTTGTCAAAGGGGTGGTGCCGCTAAATGTCGCCGACTATCTGTTAAACAAAAAACGCAAAGATATTGCTGAACTGGAAGAACGGCGTAACTTGAATGTCGAAATTGAAGGCGACCAATCAATGATCCCGGGAGACAGCCAGATCTTATATAATGACAAAAAGAATTCTTAGGGCTTAAAAGTTCGATATTGACAGCACTTTTATATTGAAGTATCTATCCTACTTTTGATTCGCGAGAGCGCTTCAAAGTAAAACCCGATTTTTTTTATTTTAAATGAAGGAGGCATTATTTTGATTGATATTGCATATGCAATGGGTGGCGGCGGAGAAGGGGCCGCAGGTTTCAGCGGATTCATTCCCATCATTTTGATGTTTGTGATTTTTTATTTTCTGCTGATCCGACCCCAGCAAAAAAGACAAAAGGAACACCGCAATATGATATCGAGCCTGAAAAAAGGAGATCGAATCATCACCAGCGGTGGCTTGCACGGTCGCATCACCGGGATAGACGACACGACATTGACTGTAGAAATTGCAGACAAGGTACGGGTAAAAGTTGCCCGCTCGAATGTGTCGGCTATGTCTCAGCCGGCTTCAGCGCCGCAACCGGAAAAAAAATAGCCTGCAAATCCACAGTCGGTTTATGACGAATTGAATTTATGGTTTGTAAAATGGTTGAATGATTAAACGCTTAGTTGGTATGGCTGTTTAAACGTTCAACCATTTGTCTATTTGGAGATTAAATTGCAGTGCCGGGTGCAGATTGGGCTTGACACCAGAGCCAACCGTTTTGGGATTGTCAGCCCATGAATGTAATACCGTCAAAAAGAAAGAAGGCACCGTTGAAAAATTTTTCATGGAAATTGATTTTGGTCTTTGCGGTTGTTGTGGCGGCCGTTATCCATGTGCTTCCGACGTTTGAACCGGGTTTATGGCCGCACAAACAAATAAACCTCGGTCTTGATCTGCAAGGCGGAATGCACCTGGTACTGGAAGTCGACACCGCCAAAGCTGTGGAAGGCCAGGTTGAACGCCTTACACAGGAAATCCGAGACCAGCTCAGAAAAGAGCGGCTTCGCAAGGTTTCCCTGAACCGCATTGATGGAAATAAAATATCCGCAACCATTCAGGATCCGCAAATTCTCGAAAAATTTAATGAACTTTTAAAAAAGGAATTTGATTTTCTAAAGCGCTCCCAGCAGACGCAAGGCGACACCTCAATCATAATTCTTGAACTCCCTGAACCGGAAGCCGAAACGACCAAAAAGCTTGCGGTCGATCAGGCACTGGAAACGATCCGCAATCGCATCGACCAGTTCGGCGTAGCGGAACCCGATATCCGCCGCCAGGGAGAAAAACGCATCCTTATTCAGCTGCCGGGTATAAGAGATCCGGACCGGGCCAAAGATTTGATCGGACGGACCGCCCTACTAGAATTTAAATTGGTAGATGACACCCATGATGTCAACCAGGCAGTAAAAGGCAATGTGCCGGCCGGAAGGGAAGTTCTCTATCGGATTGAAGAAGATGCTGCCACCGGCAAAACCACAAAACTGCCTTTTCTGCTAAAAAAGCGAACCCTTTTGACCGGTGCCAATTTAACCAATGCCCGCGTCGACTTTGACCAGTTCAATATCCCTTTCGTGTCTATTAACTTTGACAAAAGGGGAGCACGGGATTTTGAACGCATCACCGGCGATAACGTAAACAAACGGCTGGCAATTGTTCTCGACGATACGGTTGCATCAGCGCCGGTCATCCAGGAAAAAATTGCCGGCGGCCAGGCTCGCATAACCGGAGACTTCACACTGGAGGAGGCCAAAGATTTGGCCATTGTGCTGCGGGCGGGTGCCCTGCCGGCTCCGGTCAACATACTGGAGGAACGCACAGTCGGTCCTTCCCTTGGGGCGGACTCCATCCGCAAAGGCCTGATTTCCATGTTAATCGGGGGCATTCTGGTTGTCACCTTTATGATCGTCTACTACAAGGGCGCCGGGATTATTGCCAATATCGCCCTGATACTGAACATCATCCTGATTGCCGGCGGTCTGGCTGCTGCCGGGGCCACCTTAACCCTGCCGGGAATAGCCGGCATTATTTTAACTATCGGTATGGCGGTAGATGCCAATGTGATTATTTTTGAACGAATCCGGGAAGAACTGGCGCTGGGACGAACCGCGCGGGCGGCGGTAGATGCCGGCTATAAACGCGCCAGCCTGACGATTCTCGATGCCAATGTTACCACACTGATTGCGGCTGTCGTGCTGTTTCAGTTCGGAACCGGTGCAGTAAGGGGATTTGCTGTAACCCTGAGTCTGGGCGTAA
>JASFIX010000509.1:0-3817 GCA_050122435.1 Desulfobacterales bacterium | reverse complement strand
AGAGGACGAATAGGAAAGGGTGTAATTTCATAATTCTCGAAGAAGCCGATTAGATCTTACACACACCAATCTTAAAGAATTTGAGTTGTTTCAAATTTTATATAGCGTGCCTTAGTCTAATCTTTGGAATCCTATTAAATATATTTTACATTTCGTTTGGCAATCCTAAAATCAAACTAACCTGAAATTCAGTCCCTTAAAACCATCCAATTCTTGTGATTTTGATTTTTACACTATTATTTTCTTGACCTTCGGATAAAAGATGATTATTCTAATTCGGAATTTCAGAAATTCTGAAAGGAAGAAAAATGACCAGAACAATTCAAATTCGAAAAAAAGGATCCATAACAATTCCTATGGAATTGCGAAAAAGGTATCGCATCGATGAAGGCGATCCTTTAACACTAATTGATCTGGGCGAAGGCTTTTTTCTGAGTCCTAGACAATCGGTTTTGCCCAAACTTGTTGCTGAAATCGAAGCCCTCAGAAAGAAGAACAATATTTCGCTGGAAGAGTTAATTCAGGGTGTTGCAAAAGAACGTGGCAGATAAGGCTGGTTTTTATATCCGATGCTTCCTTTAAAATTATTTTTTGATGCCGATACGCTCATCGCCGGGTCAGCTTCACAGACCGGCGCTTCATTTTTGTTGCTGCAATTATGTGAGATCAGAATACTGCGCGGTTTGACATGCCGGCAGGTCATTGCAGAGTGCCGCAGAAATCTCCAAAGAAAATTGCCCCTGGCAGAACCCATATTTAACGAAATCGTTAAACGCGCACTATCAATAAAGAAAAATCCTGCCCTTAAAGAGCAAAACAAATATCATCATATGGCCCATCCCAAAGATTTGCCTATTTTAACTTCTGCAATTACTAATCGGGCCGATTATCTTGTCACTTTCAATACAAAACATTATTTTCCAGACAGAGGTTATCATTTGGTTGTTTTGCAACCCGGCGAAATGCTGCAGAAAATTCGATTGATCTTGACTCATTTAGAATCCATGAACGGCCCATAAATCGAGTCGACTCTCGTGCAGAGTATCCATTTCCCAGCACTCCAAAACTCCAAAACTCCAGTACTCCAATGTTTTTTGCTTATCTTTTTTTAACGACTTTTACCGACGGAAACAGCTTCGTATTGGTGTGCGGCAGGAATTTGGCGGCGCTGAAACGGTTCATGAATTCCTGATTGACATTGAGCTCCATGTAGGTGATTCGGTCCCGGATCTGATCGATTTCATCATGATATTTGTCGGATTGAAGGGCCAGGGTGGCACCGCCCAGGGAGCTGTTTCCCAGCGGTTTGTACCGATCCATCGGCAGATCCGGCAGCATTCCGATAGTAATGGCCGATTGCGGATTGATAAAAGAGCCGAAGGTGCCGGCCACGTAAAACGTTTCCAGATCCTGCGGCGCAATTCCCACTGATGTGGTAATGGTTTCCAGGATCGTATACATGGCGGCTTTGGATCGGATCAGGCTGTCCAGATCGGCCTGGCTGATAGTGAGATCCTTACCGCTCGCCGACTTCTCGGACGGGACGACAATTAGATGGGAAATGTCGTCTATTTCTTTGATTTTCGGGCCGCAAACCATTGGTACCAGTTTGCCCCTGACATCGATCATGCCGGCCTGAAACAACCGGGCCGCCAGGTCGATGACGCCGGAACCACAAATTCCTTTTGGCGGCAAATCATCAATGGTGTGGATATTAAACTCGAGCATACCGGTCTCAAGCGAGATCTGATCGATCACGCCCGGTCCGGCGGTCATTCCCATTCGGGTGACACCGCCTTCCAGTGCCGGTCCGGCGGCCCCGGCACAGGCAATCAACCAATTTTTGTTGCCAAGCACCACTTCAGCATTGGTCCCCACATCGACCAGGATGCCGGTCTGGGTGTTTAGGTAAATTCCGGAATATAAGATCCCCGCAATCAAGTCTCCTCCGAAGTAGCTTCCGATATTGGGAAATATCAGCACTCGTGCCCCGGGGTGAACCTGTAACCCCAGAGAGTCGGCTTTCACGATACCGGGTGAGTTGACCGCCGGAATATAAGGTTCCCGGATGATCCAGCGGGGGTTGAGCCCCATAAAAAGATGGGTCATGGTAGTATTGCCGGCAACCGCTAGGGCATAGATTTGCTCCGGCTCGAGATGCTGCGAGTCACACAATTGCTTAATGGCGCTGTTTAAGCCTGAGATAATCCTTTCGTTCAGTTCCCTGAGACCGTTTTCTTTTTCGGCAAAATGAATCCGGGTCAGGATGTCGGGCCCGATTTTTTCCTGTGGATTGTCAAAGGCCGATTCAGCCAGAGTGGCGCCACTGACAAGATCTAAAAGACGCAACACCACCCGGGTGGTGCCCAGGTCGACTGCCAGTCCTGCAATCCGAGCGACCTCCTTTGCATCGGCAACTGCGATCAACACCCAGCGTTGCTTTTCTTTAAAGAGGATACAACGGATGTTAAACCGGCTCTGGCGTAAGACCGTCGGAAGCGTTTTTAATAGATCCAGATCGATCTCGATGGCGGGTGTATTCAGGTGGGATTTTAACGCCAGTATAAGCCGCTCTGCATCGGCCGTATTGTCTTTTAAACTGGGGGGATCTAATGAAACGGTTTGAATCCAGGGAGTAGAATTTTCAGTCATTAAATAATTTTTTCTAATTCTTCGATAATTCCGTTAGTGACATCGCCGGCTGGCCCCTTGATCAGATAATCGCTGACATCACCGGTTAACGGCGTGCTTTCTGGGTTGATCTCGATGATTTTGGCCCCGGATTCTTTTGCGATCACCGGCATCATGCCGGCCGGTTGCACTATGGCGGAGGTGCCGATGACCAGCATGACATCGCAATCGGATGCCACTTGATGAGAGCGCCAGTGTGCTTCCTGCGGTATCATTTCACCAAAAAAGACCACGTTGGGACGCAATATGCCGCCGCAATTGCAACGCGGTGGGATTTCGCTGATATCCACATCACGGGTTTCAACATGAGTGTTGCACTCCATACAACGCTGCCAGGCAAAAGTTCCATGGAATTCGATCACATCGGTGTTTCCTGCCATTTGATGCAGCCCGTCAACGTTCTGGGTAATCACCGTCTGCAGCTTGCCCAGCTCTTCCAATCTGGCCAGTCCTTTGTGACAGTCATTGGGCTGCGCTTGATCGATGACGTCTTTCATGTCCTTGATCAAGAGATTCCAGACTTTTACAGGATCCTGTAAAAATGAATCAATGTGGGCCACCTCCATGGGGTCATATTTCTCCCAGAGACCGCCTTTACCTCTAAACGCCGGAATTCCACTTTCAATCGAGGCGCCGGCACCGGTTAAGGCTGTCACCATTTTTGCGCCGGACAGGTCTTGCGCCGCCTTTTTAATCAAATCTTCCAATTTGTCCTCTTTTCTATTAACTTTTTAAATGGGGTCTCCCAAAATTCGGAGGCCTCTTTATGGGGTTGGCCGGTTGAGCCCGTTGCCCGTTGGCCCGTTGCCAGCAAAGAAACATAATTGGACATTATACCTTTTTTCACGGGCCCAACAGAACAACGCGCCCAACCGGCTCAACTGGCTCAACCGGCCAACCTAATTACTACAAATTAAAAGTCATATCGCTTGCCACACCGATACATTCGATGTTGAGATTCTGTTCGGTAATGTATCGCCGGCAGATGTCAACCATATCATCCATCTGTTCATCGGTTCGTTCCTGGTTGATATGAAACAGTCCTAATTTTTTAACACCTGCTTCCCGGGCCAATTGGAGCACATCGGTATAAACTGAATGGCCCCACTCGATAAAGGTCTTATAT
>JASFIX010000508.1:0-3823 GCA_050122435.1 Desulfobacterales bacterium | reverse complement strand
TGCATCTTGGTTTCGCCCGTCCAGTAATAGTCCGGCAATGGGGCCTTGTGGTTGAAAAAATTCATGCGCCCCAGCTTCGGCATCAGGGTCCAATAGATGCCGCGCATATATTCGCGCCAGCCCAGTATCTGCCGCACAAAGCCTTCGATTTGCTGGATTTTGATGGTTTGCTTCTGCTTTTCCCAGGTGCGCACGGCTGCTTCGATGACTTCCAGGGGGTGCAACATTTTGGTGTTGAGCGCAAACGATATGCGTGCGTGGAATAGAGACCAGCTTTGGGTGGTCATGGCATCCTGATAGGTGCCGAATTCTTTGAGTCCATTTTTCAAAAAAGCGTTTAACAGAGATTGGGACTGGGAGCGGTTAATCGGCCAGATTAAACTGCTGGGTTTGATGGTGCCAAAGGTCTTTACACCGGCTTTTTCGATCATTTTGTGAAGTTCGCCGACATTATTGCGAAACAACTTGGGTTTGGGAATCGAAACCCGCCCATCATAGCGCCGGCGGTTCTCAACATCAAAATTCCAGCGACCGCCCAGCGGATTACCTCCGTCCATCAGGATGTCATGCTTTTTGCGCATCCGGCGATAGAAGGATTCCATCAGATAGCGTTTTTTGCCGTCAAAAAATTCCTGTAACTCCTGCCGCCGGGTGAAAAAATGCGCTGTGTCGACTGCTTCCCAAGGAACGGATAGCGTTTTCGCTATCTTGCGGAGTTCAATATCCAAACGATATTCGTCGGGCAGCAGATATTCGAAACGCGTAAATTGTTTTTCTTTGAGCAGTTGCTTGAGGTTGGCCTGGATGGTTTGCTGGTTTTTCGGGTCGTCCAGCCGCAGATAAATGACGGTATGCCCCTTTTCTTTGAGTTGTTCCGCAAAGGCACGCATGGCGGCGAAAAACGCCACCACTTTTTGAACGTGATGCTTTACATAGTCGGTTTCCTGCCGGATTTCCATCAAGACATAGATTACGCTGTTTTCCGGCTTTCTAAACCAAGTGTGCTTCTCATTTAACTGATCCCCGAGAATCAACCGCAATGTTTTATCTTTGGCCATTTAAGCGCCTGTCATCAGGAGGCTTTTTCAAGAGCGTCTACCTTTTCCACGTAGGCCTGAATATCACATTTTCGTTCCAGTCCGGATGCGGCCATATAACGGATCTTGCCGAATATAGGTCGCTCAAACCAGGCCCGGTCATGAACTCCGAAAACCCAGGCCACACCGGCATATGAATTGGCATCGCGGCCGTCGAGAAAATATTTATTGTTGATGTCCAGAGTGGTTTTAAAGGCACGCTCAGGGGTTTGGGACCATTCCAGGATTTTTTTGCCCCAGTACATACGCATGTAATTGTGCATAAATCCTGTGTGCTTCATCTCCCGCATGGCCGCATTCCAGTATTCATCATGGGTCTGCGAATTTTCAAGCTGCCGGCGGGTATAACGATATTCACGCCGGTCTTTTTTATGTTCAGCCAGGGTCTTTTGAGCCCAGGCGGGCAGACAGGTATAAGCGTCATAATTCGGGGTATAGTAGACAAAATTCATGGCCAGCTCACGGCGTACAATCAACTCCTCTAAAAAAGCCTCCCGGGCTTCATTGAAACGCTTGTCCGTTTTCAGAACTTGTAACGCCAGATATAGCGGTGAAATTTGACCGAAGTGTAAATACTTGCTCATATGAGAAACATCATCGGTCTGGGGCTGATTACGGTTGGCAACATATTGCCCAAATCGGTGACGCAAAAATTTTTTAAATAACTTTTTGGCCCTGGAGGTGCCGCCCGTGAAGAAATCCGATACCGGCATAACACCTTTATCGATGGACAGTTTCTTTGAAACGACTTCTAAGTCACTTAAATCAAGCCCACTGACCCGCGCTTTAAGAGAATGCTTACTTATTTTGGTCGGCCTAAATTCAATTAGGTAATCTTTGAGGCATTTATGAATTTTGGGGCGTATGGTGCGGGCCGCATACTCGGCCTTTTTGGAGACCATTTCAATAGGCACCACCACATCGCTTTCGACCTGAACCACCCGGCAGCCGGCGTTTTGGGCGACGGTTTTTCGCCACTGTCTTTGATGCCTGAGGTAGCCGCGATCGCACACCATCAGGGATGCTTTGCGGCCGGCAGAAATTGCAACATCAGCAGGGTTGCCTTTCTGAACGACCATTTTAATGCCGCGCTTGGCAAGCGCCGCCTGGGTCTCCTGAAGCCCCTCCAGCATGAACCTGTAGTGGCGCAAATTGGCTTCCGGATAATCGTCCATCAGCCCGAACACGACGACAACCCCCTGGCCCAGTTTATTGGCCTGTTGAACCGCGAATTCCAGGGCATGGTTGTATTCAGCCCGCTGGGACTGCTGCATCCAATAGAGCACAAAAGCACCCCGGCGCAGATCGAGGTCGTTCAGTATTTGGATACGCGAATGCTGAATGGTTTTAAGATTCATGCGGTTGGCACTGATCGTTTTGGGCCTATCTATTTTTTTGAAGCGGCATCCAGTTTCTTCTGCAGCTTCAGCCAATCGTTCAGCTCCAGCAGCGTTCTGGATAGCTGATAGCGGCCGTCTGCAAATACACCGTAATCCCCTCCGCCGCCCATGGATGAAGCAAATCGGATCGTATTGGCGTAAAACAACCAGGTTTCGCTCCACTTTCTTTCGATGGCTTCATCGTAAAGGCTTTCCTTTCGGTCGGCCAAGCCGTGCTGCCAGATATCTTCCATGATCCGGGTGGCAGCCAGCGTCTTGGCATTGGTTTCTTTGATGGTGTTTTCAAAGCGCTGCCAATGGCCGTTGACCCAGGAAGTATCATGACAATTCAGACAGGCGGCCTGCATGGACTGCCTGCGGACGTCCTGTTCCTTTTCATCGATCAGGAATTTGGTGGCCATCCCACCCGCAAAATCGGTCGGCAGCGGCAATCCGTCTTTGTTGCGGATCATACTGGTGTTCGGTTCGGCGGGATGTGGATGGGCATAGATCAAGCCCAGTAACCGCCACGGCAGCCGATTATTCATCTGATGCGTCCGTTCTACGACCACCGCTTCATCAGTATTGACCAGCAAGCTGATATGACAGGTGGCGCAGGTGGGTGCCGTAAAATCTTTACCAATCGTCCACGGCACGGCTGTAAAATTCCATGAGGCCTGCTTGGTCGCAAAGATGTTGCCGTGTTTGCTGGCGGCATAGACTTTAAAGGCCGGTACATCAGGTCCCACATGGCACTCTTTGCAGGTGTATGGCTTACGGGCCATTTCGATCGAAAAAGCGTGGCGGGTATGGCAGGCCGAACAAGCGCCCATGCTGCCGTCCAGATTTATGCGCCCCACCCCCTGATTGGGCCAGCCTTTAATGATCGGAAATTCCAACTCACCGGCAGCTTCGGTGTCCCGGGTTTCATAACCGTTAAGCTCCAGTTTGGTGCCGTGGCAGTAATAACAGGCTTCGGCTTTGGTGGCATCGTTGGCCGGCGCTAATTTTAATTCGCCGTTTTGGTATGTTGTGGCTGCCAAAATGCTATGCTCAAATTTTTGATGCAGTTTGTTATCGGCTAAATTGCCATAGGCATGGGCCATGATATTTTTGGCATATTGCGTTCTTTCGGTCACATGACACGTTTGGCAATCATCGGGGCTGACCACCACGTGGATGTCATAGCCGTTGTGATCAAAGGTATCCGCATGCGCCTTCGGTCTCAGGGTATGGCATTCGGCGCATCCCACCACAACGTTTTGCAGGTTTCCGGGAATCGAAGTGCTGGAAACTTTGCGGGCGATACCTTCTACGGCCATGGCTTTTTGGGGGGTAATCATGGCA
>JASFIX010000507.1:0-3825 GCA_050122435.1 Desulfobacterales bacterium | reverse complement strand
ACATCCTTGATAATTGCCCCTTCGGCAGATTCGACATACATGGGCGTTACACTGGCCACACCGTCAGATATAAATTGGTTTCGCTGCTCATGTAAATTTTCATTTGTTGCTTGTTGGCTCATAGATTTTCTCCTGTTCTGCAATTGCTTTAAAGGTTGAATTATTACTTATAAATTGTTTGACGCCATGATTCGCCCTAACCCTAATCTCCTGCATACGATCACCAGAAGCGGACGCTAGGGTATCATGCTTAAACATTTTGGCCTCCGGTCGATTCGACTTTAGCGGGTCTACCCAGCAGACGCTTTCCCAGGCGGTTTTTAAAAAAGCCGAGGTTGCCCAGTATTCCTTCCGGCATCAACTTAATTGCCACAACCACAATCGCTCCAAAAATCAGGAAACGATAGGCTTCTAATGGACGTAAAAACTCATTTAAGAACCAAATGATAAAACTGCCTAAAAAAGCGCCCGGAAATATACCAATACCCCCGATAATCAGCATGAGCATCACCAGAAGAAAGATATCAAGACCCAATAATCGGGGAGAAATGATGCCGGCATAATGGGCATAAAACCCGCCCATGATTCCGGTCAAAAAGGCCGAAAGGCCAAATACCAGCAGTTTGTATTTATATTCATTTATCCCCAGGGTTTTGGCAAAATCCTCGGAATCGCGCAGGCCGATAAATCCTAAGCCGATTGAGGAAAAAATGATTTTATAAACAATCAGAAGTACCAAAAAGGAAATTACAAAAACGGCATAATACCATGGAATAAGATCGGTACGTGAAAACGTATATGCGCCCAAACTTAAACTCGGAATGGACATCAGACCGGTGCTGCCGCCGGTGCCCAGCGGGTCGGCTACTTTTATCATCGGCGCCACAACCAGGTGCAATGCAAATGTAATTAAAGCGATATAGGCCCCTTTTAATTTCATGCACGGCAGGCCGATGAGGACACCCACCATCGCGGCCATCAATCCGCCGAGTAAAATGCCCAGCCAGGGAGATATCCCCAGGTATTTGGTCACCATGCCGGATGTATAGGCGGCCACCACAAAAAAGCCAAACTGACCAAAGGTGAAAATACCGGCATATCCCATGGTAAAATTCCAAACCGATGCCATTGCCCCCCAGATCATACAGGTGATGAGAATCCCAATGACATAGGCATCCTTGTATAGAAACACCGGCAAAAAAAGCAAAATGAGGTACATGGCCAAAAAGACGACCAGTTCTTGTCGCATTTGAATTTTCATCATTTCCGTTAACCCCACGTTCCCATTAATCCTGAGGGGCGAAATGCCAGTACCCCCAAGAAGACCAAAAACCAAAACGGCATCACCCAGGTGGCACCCAGTCCCCAGGAAACAAAGGACTCAAAAATAGCCAGGATAAATGCCGCATAGAGCGTTCCCCGAATGCTTCCCAGGCCGCCAAAGGCAACGATGACAAAGACCCGAAAAAAAGGCGCCCAGCCGCCGTGGGGGGTGATGAAATAGCGGGGCGCCAGTAAGATACCCCCGGTTCCTACCAACGCGGTAGACAGCCCGAAGGTATAGCTGAACACTTTTTTTATCGGAATTCCGACGATCTCAGCACCGGTCATATCTTGCGATATGGCCTGCATGCATCTTCCGATTCGGGTTTTAGCCAGAAATAAACCGAATGCGATCATCACCGTTACGGCGATAATCAGCATGGCCAGATCCTGCACACTCAAAGTGAAACCAAACGGGTTTATGGCGCCGCGAAACAGCGGCGGCAGCGGCTTGGCAAATCCGCCAAAAATAACCAGCGCCAGATTATCCATAAGAAAAGCCAATCCCAGCGTCACCATCATGGTGGTCACCTGCCAGTTTTTGCGCCAGCGCAAGGACCGCACCACGACCTTTTCGGTACCCATTCCCAGAAAAAACATCGCCGGCACCACTATTAAAAAAACCAGCGGATAATTCATCCACGAAAATGTGGCGAATAAAATCCAGGCAAAATAGGCGCCCCAGGTAAAAAACGATCCGTAGGCAAAATTAAATACCCGCGATATGCCATAGATGACCGATAATCCAATACCCATAATCGCATAGGCTGAGGCCGTCACAATCCCACTAATAATCACTTGAATGATCTGTTGAACCCAAATATTCATCAGTATTATCCACCTAGAAATACATTTGTAACATGTTCGTTCAGCAGGGCCTCTTCTCGGGGGCCATCGAAGACGATACGTCCGTCTTCGATCAGACAGATTCTATCAGCAAAGTCCAACACCTGATTGACGTTTTGCTCTACCAGAAGAATGGTCATACCGCTGGAGTTGATCTCATTGATTTTGTCAAACACTTCGTTTCTGAGAATAGGTGCCAGTCCAAAAGACGGTTCATCAATGGCCAGCAACTTGGCACTGGACATAATACCCCTGCCAAGGGTTAGCATCCGTGCTTCTCCACCGCTGAGGGTGGCCGCATATCGATCTTTAAATTCGCTTAAACGCGGAAACAGGCGAAAAACATATTCGAGGGTTTCGCGTTCTTTCGTCCGGGCATTCGTGTTATAGGCACCAAGCTTCAGGTTATCGAGAACCGTCATCTGGGGAAAAAGATGCCGTTCCTCGGCCACATAAACCAGGCCCATCTCCACGATTTTATCCGTCGCCGCACGGGTAATTTCGCTTGAATTAAAAACGATTTGGCCTGAAGCCGTGCGGAGCAACCCGCATATGGTCTTCAGCAGGGTGCTCTTTCCGTGTCCGTTGGGCCCGACAACCAGGAAAAAATCGCCCTGATCGACTTTAAACGAAACGTCCCGGATGGCATGAAATTCGCCGTAATAGGTATTGATTTCCTTCAATTCAAGCAAAACGCTTCTCCTAACCCAGATAGACTTCTTTCACTTTTTCATCTTCCATGACTTCCGCTGGGGGACCGGTTAGAATCTCTTCCCCGTAGTGCAGAATCATCAGGCGATGAGAAAGCTCTTTTAGCACTTTCATCAGATGCTCGATGATAATGACGGTGATATTCAATTCCTGGTTGATCTTCCGGATGAGTTTAATGAGCGGATCAATCTCCGTCGGGCTCAGACCGCCAATAGGCTCATCGAGTAACAACAGGCGCGGCCGGGTCGCAAGCGCCGCTGCGATCATAATCAGCTTTTTATGAAACAGGTCCATGTTCTCGGCGATGGCTGTTTTATCATCCTGCAATCCAACGAAATCTAAAGCCCGATGGATAATCTCCGCTTCATTGCCATCCTTTATGTGTTTGTTGCCAAAATGCGCGCCAAACCGGACGTTGTTGTATACGTCAAGAGTGGAGAAGACCTGCGGAATTTGAAGTGTCCGCGCGATTCCTCTGTGACAAATCTGATAGGGTTTGAGGTTGGTCACATTTTTATCTTCGAAGCGCACCTCGCCGGTTCCCTGTAAAAAGCCGGTTATCAGATTGAACACCGTCGTTTTTCCGGCACCATTGGGTCCGGCAATACCAAACACCTCACCGGTGGGAACCTCAAAGCTTAAATTATTGACGGCCATCATGGCCCCAAAGGCTTTGGAAAGGTTCCGGACCTGAAGGATGGGGGCTTGCGCCCCCACGCCTTCATCTTTGGAATTGATATTTGCGGTACTTGCCATTACTGAGCCTTCGGCCACGGTTCTTTTAACCACGGCGGCAGCTGATATGCCGATATTGTCTTGCTACCCAAATTGCGCAGCACGAGTTGGCCGTTTTCGGCCTGAAAAAGATTGACCGGCAACAGATCGTCTCCCGCTCTGGCGGCCTGGCGAGGATTATTAAAGTCGTATACCCCGCCGATGCCTTTA
>JASFIX010000506.1:0-3852 GCA_050122435.1 Desulfobacterales bacterium | reverse complement strand
TTATCAAGGAAATTTTTCTCTGCGGTGAACAATAGAGAAGATGGAAAAAGCAAAAAAAAAGGAAGCTGCGCATGGAAACACAATTGATACAAAGCTGGGTTGAAGATCGTATCGGGTGGATCGCGCTCAACAACACCCGCAGAAAGAATGCCCTTCACAATACAATGTATGAATCGATTCTTGAATTACTCGACACCTATGAAAAAGATGAGCAAGTCCGAACCATTGTGCTCAAGGGCAACGAGGGCAATTTTTCAGCAGGCTACGATCTGTCCCAGGGGTTGCCGGACCCCTATCGTGATTTTGTTAAAAATCTCTCCAGCGCTTGTGCAAAACGGCTCTGGTATTGCAATAAACCCACCATTTCAATGGTAGAAGGCTACTGTGTGGGAGGCGGCTTTGAATTGGCCATGGGGGCCGATCTGGTCTATGCCGCCGAGGATGCGGCGCTGGGAGAGCCGGAAATCGATTTCTTTTTTACGCCGGATTACAATAGCATCCCCTGTCTGACGCTGGCCCGAAAAGCCAAGGAAATGATCATGCTGGGCACCGTTGTTACCGGCACCGAGGCGGCTGCAGTCGGTTTGGTGAATAAGGCCTTTCCAACGGAGCGGCTGGAAGCGGAAGTGATCAAAATCTGCCACCGCATTGCCAGCCTGCCTTCGGAGACCGTCGAAGTGGCCAAAGTCGGCTTGAACGGCGCTTTAGACGCACAGGGTTTTAAAAATGCGATCGATTACGGTGAGGAAATTGCGATATACAACGGGCTGCTGAGCAAAACCAATCCAAAATGCGAATTGTTTTACCAGACTGCGAAAGAAAAGGGAATTAAAGAAGCCATAAAACTGGTAAGGGATTACACCCAATCCGGGCAGGCGGGAGCGAAGGGCTGGAAAAAAGAATAGAAGTGGTCCCAAAACCCATCTAAAAACTGAGGACTGAGGACTGAGTGCTGAGGGTTATCAAATTAGAAAGGGTGGAGATAAGCGCGCCAGCTTTTGCCGGAAAGCGATCCCTATTCGCTCGGACGAGCTTCGCCGGGGCAGGCAACTCAATAGCTCTGAAGAACCATTCAGGCCGGAAAACGACAAGTCATGTTGAAGGGGTCGGCTGTTAGGCAGCATTTTTTGCTTAGTCCTCAGTCCTCAGCACTCAGTCCTTATTTTTCGTAACAATTAACTCCTAAAATAAAGCCCTATTTTATAAATTATTTCTGGGAAAAGTGTATAAAGTTTGATGGTTGTAAATGATGAGGAAAATGCGGCGTGATAACTGAATTTTTAGCGTTTGCGGAAGGCCCCCTGCTGTGGATTGTCTTTATCCTTTTCGCTGCGGGGCTGATTTTGAGAACGGCTTTTTTTGTGCTCAGCATCATCCGTCGCCGCCCGTCTTTAAATCCGCATTCAGCTTTCAGGGCACGCCCACTTCTTATTTTGCGCCTGCTGCTTCCGTTTCACAATGCCGCCCTGAAAAAACCGCTTTATAGCCTGCTGCGTTACGTGTTTCATATCTGTCTTTTCGTCGTTCCCATCTGGTATAGCGGTCATATTAACCTGTGGGAGGAGTCCCGCTTCGAATGGTACTGGACGCCGATACCCGATCGCTGGGCAGATACAATGACACTGGTCGTATTGGCAGCCTGCAGCTATTTTCTGATTCGCAGAATCATATTGGGCATCATCCGCAAAGGCGCCGCCGTCATAGATTACCTGTTCATCATCCTGACGGCCCTGCCCTTTTTAACCGGATATTTCTACACCCATGGCAGTTTAGACCACATCCCGTTTTTCGAAACCTACATGTGGTATTTTCATGTATTGAGCGCTGAGGCTATGCTGTTGATGATCGTTTTTCTTTTCCTGCGAACCCGCTTGACGGCCGACAGATGCATCGGATGCGCCGCCTGTGAAATCAATTGCCCCACCGGAACGCTGGAAACAACAGATATCCAGCGCCAGCGGGTGTTCACCTATTCGCATTATCAATGCATCTGCTGTGGAACCTGTGTGGGGGTCTGCCCGGAGAATGCCGCCGAATTAAGGCATGAAGTCAATTTGGCTCATATTTTTCGGCTTTTTGCGAAACACCCGCTCCGGACCGTCGAGCTGGCCGTCTGTGACAGTTGTGGCATGCCAATCGGGCCGCTGCCCCAAATGCAAAAACTGCAGGAAGTGGCGGCCGCCAGTGATGCTGAAGTCGAAACCCTCAATTGCTGCAACCGCTGCAAAAAAACAACCGCCCAAAAGAGTCATCTGTTCCCCGATACCTGGCAGCTCCCGGCTGCCGGCCAGGAAGAAGAGAGCCGTCCGGTTCAATGATTACGGTCATATGACCCATCAGATCATCAAGTAATTTTGCACTTTTTGTGGTAATACTTTTTTAACCACGAAAACACGAAAATTAAAAAGCACGAAATTTTTAGCTTTCTTTCGTGTTTTGATTCTTTCGTGCTTTCGTGATTAATTTTTTATGCAATCATTTGCAATAAGTCGAATGGATATTTTCGCCTTTGCGCTTACGGTTGGCTGGTTGACTTTTCTTAAGAGGTTGTTTATCTTCGTAATCGAGCCCGCTTTGTCCCGGATTGCATGAAAAGGCCTGATTTATAGACCATAACCGTATAGCTGCTTAGGAATGCATGTAACTTATGAAAATATCCCTTCAAGAATTTGCCTATAATAAATGTCAGGAACTGATTGGATCGGGTGAATTATCTCCCGGGCAGCTTTACAGTGAATCGGCAATGTCCAAGCAATTGGGAATTTCGAGAACCCCTCTCAGAACAGCCTTACAGCAACTTGAAAAAGAGGGACTCATCATCCGTCTCCCGCAGCGCGGCTTTTATGTCTATGAATTTAAAGAAAAAGACATCGAAGAGCTTTTCGCCATCCGCAAAGCCATAGAAGGTTATGCCGTTGAATACATCGCCAAGAAAAAAGGAGAGATTGATCTTGGGCCGGCAATGATACATTTGAGGGCCCAGGAGGAAGCCCGGCAATCCGATGATTATTCAATCTTTATCCGGGAAGACAGGAAATTTCACGAAAATATAGTCAACGCTCTCAACAACAAACGCCTGGTGATGATATATTCGGACTTAAGACAGTCAATTGAACTGATCGGTTTGAAGCGATTCAAAATGAACAGTCAACGCAATCAATCCATCGCCGAGCATAAAACCATCATAACGGCCATTGAAAACGGCGATCCCCTGGCCGCCCGGGAAGCGGTATATAATCATCTGGATATGGCCATGGTTTCATTGAAGAAGTATCTGAAATCCATCGACCAAATCTAAAGTGGTTTCAAAACCTCAGATCAAGTAAAGAGCTAAAAGTGCCTAAAGTGAACTGAAGTAGGAAGTGGCGAAAGCGATAGCTCACCGCAGAGAAGCAGAGTCCGCAAAAGTTTTTATAAATAAATTTTCTCTCTGCGCGCTTTGCGTCTCTGCGGTGAACTCTATAAAAATGAAAGGATTCCTTAATCCCGCTTCATAAAGCGGGGAGATGGAGTTTTGAAACCACTTCTTAGAGGCACTCGTTTAATCCCAGCCTTTTCAGGGTATCATCGGTGGGAATACCATCCTCCCCCCATCCGCGGACGTCATAATATTCCGCCAGCATCACATCCAGTTTGGGCAGGTTCTCTCCGGCCGGACCCGCACCCCTGGTGGTCGTCAGAAACCGTTCCGGCAGGGTGTCATCTTCAGCACGGATACCCCGGCGGACGGAAATCATGCGCTGTAGATTAAATATACGCTCGCCCATCTGATAAAATTCATCCAGATCCACATCCCAGCCGGTGGCAATATTGAGAAAATCCAGATAAGAAGGCGGCTGCAGCGGCGGACGC
>JASFIX010000505.1:0-3864 GCA_050122435.1 Desulfobacterales bacterium | reverse complement strand
GGTCACACGAGCATGCTTTCGATTGAGAACAATGGTATCAAAATGTTCGCTGTTCACCAGATCAATAATTTCGTTGGCAATGTCCTTTTTACGGGGCTTGAATATACAATTCACCTGTTTTTTAGAAAAACCACCCTCAACAAGTTTATCTTTCACCACGTTGAGCTGCATTTCATTTTCCTTAATTTTTTGGGAAAGATAGCCCAGACTTCCTTTAAGCTTACTTGTAACGGACGTCGCTTCTGTGCCAATTTCAGGGATCGGAGTATAAGCGTTGAATACGGTTACGGTAATGTTTTCAAATTTGCCGAAGGTGTCGATAACGAAATCCAACGCTTTTTGGTCAAGTTGCGTAAAATGATAGGGCAGCAATAGTTTTTGAGTGGACATTGGTTTCCCCCTTAAGGCTTATTCGGGTTTGACAGATATAGGAATATACCTCGCAGCCAGAATAGGAGGTATCGAAAGAACGGAACAAGCGATGTGAGTATCACCGAGTTATCGTATATCAGGATAGCTGGAAAGGATGGATAAATGGATTCGGGTCCGGCGCTACTATATCGTCACTGCAAACTATTTGCGAGGGTGAGATACCCAGTGCCCGTAATGGGTTATCCGTTTCCAGAAAAAAGGTCTCACAAAGTGGTGTTTCATGTCAATAAAAATTTTGTTGGTAACCGATCCGAATTTCGCCCGTTTTTTTAAACGGCGATTTTCCTGTAGGGCAACACCCCTGCTGAAATTGGGAAATAAGTTACGCTTTTTTGTCAAAATTTCTCGAGTTTAAAAAATGATATGAACTATAAAATTTCGTAAATATTTGAAATATTGTTGTTTATTAAATTTCCCAGATTTTGGCTTGAATTTTGCTTCAAATACCTGAGAAAGTATTAATCCCATCGATCCTTGTTATTATAAGCGATTAACCATTCAGCATTCATCGTTGCCGCTTTATGAGGCTGATACCATAGGTGCGCTAAACGGCAACAAATTATCCAGGGCCATGAAAAATCATCTAAATAAGATATTTTTTTTAGCAGTCTCCTCCATTTTAATGGTGTTAAGCTGCCTGCCGGCAGGTGCAGATCCACTCCTAGAACCGGATACCTTTCCGGTGTATGACAGCATTCGTCCCAATGTTTCATTCTGGAAAAAAATATATACAGAATATTCTACAGCCCAGGGGGTCATTCACGATAAGAAAAATCTGGCGATCATTTACGAGGTCATTAGGCTCAAAGACCGCAATTTGCATGGCAGCCGCAAAATCAACAAGGCGCGGATAAAGAAGGTCAAAAAGAAATATAAACAGATCCTGGCCAAACTCGCGGAAGGTAAAACACCAAACGGACGCGAGGAACAACGCGTGGCTGCTTTATTCGGGAACGATGCAAAACCGGCTGATTTCAGAAAGGCCATACGAAATTTACGATGTCAGGTTGGCCAGAACGATCCGTTTCGCCGGGGAATTATTCGATCTGGTGCCTACCTGGCAGAAATGAAACATATCTTCCGCGAGGCAGGCCTGCCCGAGGATTTGGTCTATCTACCGCACGTGGAATCATCTTTTAATCCCAAGGCCTACAGCAAATTCGGTGCTGCCGGCATGTGGCAATTCACCCGTTCGACCGGCAAACGCTTCATGGCCGTCAGCTATACCGTCGATGAACGGCGGGACCCCATTATTTCCACACGGGCTGCCGCTCGGTTGCTGAAAAGAAATTATAAAAAACTTCGCAACTGGCCGATGGCCATAACGGCTTACAACCACGGTGTTACAGGCATGCTGCGGGCCAAAAGGCGCAAGGGAGACTATGAAACCATATTTAAAGAATACCGCAGTCGCATTTTTAAATTTGCTTCGCGCAATTTTTATTCTGAGTTTTTGGCGGCGCGGGAGATAGCCCGCGACTATCGTCAATATTTCGGTGAACTGGTACTGGATACGCCGCTGCAAACGCAGGAAGTTGTGATGGCCGGTTACGGCTCGTTGCCGGAAATTGCCCGGCAACTCAATCTGGAGCTTGCTTTGTTGGGCGACCTGAACCCGGCTTTGCGAAAACCTGTGCTGAGGGGACAAAAATATGTGCCGCGGGGCTTTCATTTGAAGCTACCGGAGCGGCCCGACCGGGACTGGGAACGGGTGATCGCTGAACTGGCACCAAAAATTTTTAAAACCTACCAGAAGCGCAGTCGTATTTACACCGTTCAGAGAGGGGATACGGCCGGAGAAATTGCACGGATGCATGGCATAAAGCTGCGTGATCTGGTTGCAGCCAATAATCTTAACAGCCGTGCCACCATCTATGTGAATCAAAATTTGCGGATTCCCCTACCAGATGAGAAACCCTTAACGCTTGCCAGGACAAAGCGCCGAAAGATTGTCGAACGAAATCCAGCAAAATCTCAGAGTTTGCCATCGATCGAGGCACTGTCTTTAACTAGCCCCTCAGTTGATATGGTGCTTGCGATGAACGCAATCGCTGAATCTGAAGAAGCGCAGGAAAAATTAGCTACAGATTCTTCAATTTTGCAGGCCAAGCAAAAAAACAGCGAACCCCGATCATCCACGGCTATTGCCAGCATAATGTCTTATGATAGTGAGGAAAAGAACGTGTTTCAAAGCCCGCTGGCCGAACTGGCGAAAAGCGAGGCCCGCAAAGAGGAATCTCAGGCACTGTTCAGTTCAAAAGAAGATCTTGTTGAGGAACACCCCGCCATAGCGCTTCAAGATCAAAAACCGTTGGAGGCAAAGACCACAATCTCAACCGTTGCGGAATCGGAGACCGAGGCAACCCAGCTCCCAGTTCAAGTATCCGAAATTAATCCTGAAATCTTACAGGGGAATTATGCTATTGAGCGTACTTGGTACGATCGAGGTAAACCGATCGGCGCGATTCGGGTAGAAGTTGAAGAAACCCTGGGGCATTATGCCGAATGGTTAGGCATTACAGCCTGGGAGATTCGGCGCTTAAATGGATTTCCCTACGGAAAAGCCATTCGTATTGCTCAGAAGATAAAAATTCCATTGCACCGGGTTTCCCAAGAAGAATTTGAAGAAAAACGATTTGAATTTCATAAAGAGCTGGCAGAAGATTTTTTTGCATCTTTTCGAATTGAAAAAGTCCAGACGTATACGGTCAGAAGAGGAGACAACATCTGGACCCTTTCAAAAGAGAAATTTGAAGTGCCGCTGTGGTTGATCAAAAAATACAATGCTCATCTGGATTTCAGCGCGTTGTATCCTTCGCAGGAACTCATTATCCCTGTAATTGAGAAAAACCAAGTCTAAATTACGGGTTGAGCCCGTTTGCCCGTTGCCCGTTGAGCCGGTTAAAACGGAAAACGGCCTGAGTTTAATCTTTACGGGCTCAACGGGCAAAACCGGCTTAACCGGCTCAACCGACTTAAATCGGTGGTGCGATGGTCACCAGCAGTCTGAGATTGGTTTTGGCACGCAGACCGTGAGGTTCGGCAATATCGCTAATAACCACATCACCGGGTTTTGCCGGCATTGTCGTATCGCCTTCCCCCAGAAACTCGCCTTCGCCCTCCAGGATAACCAGGCTTAGCTGGCCTTCGATATCGTGGTTGTGAACCGGCAGTTCCTGGCCGGGCTTAAAATTGAAATTGAGAATTTTAAAATAAGGCGAGTCGTGGACCAGAAGTTTTTTAAACGCCTTTTCTGAAAAATCGTTTTCCTCGTAAAGATTGAGCTGCTTCATTTTAGCCTCCTAGGTATTGTAAGTTAACCTTTGGCCTGTCATCATAAATGAATGTTAGGCACTAGATCATTGATTTAGGTCAAAACATCACCATTGAATTATGCGATGTAAAGACGCAAAGCGGTCGTGCATCGGAGAT
>JASFIX010000504.1:0-3868 GCA_050122435.1 Desulfobacterales bacterium | reverse complement strand
GACGGCGTTATCAACGAAATCATCGCCCATGCCACCGCCGCCATATACTTTGACCCCAAGGTGGACACGATCTTTGAAATCGGCGGACAGGATGCCAAATACACCTACATTACCAATGCGGTGCCATCCGACTATGCCATGAATGAAGCCTGTTCGGCCGGCACCGGATCTTTTTTAGAAGAATCGGCCTATGAGACGCTTGGGGTTGAAATGGAAAAAATCGGCGATGAGGCTCTGCGGGGGGAAAATCCGCCGAATTTTAATGACCAGTGTGCCGCATTTATATCTTCGGATATCAAAAACGCCATTCATGAAGGGGTCCAGCACCGGGACATTGTTGCCGGGCTGGTCTATTCCATCTGCATGAACTATTCAAACCGCGTAAAAGGTAACCGGCCGGTGGGTGAAAAAGTATTTATGCAAGGCGGTGTTTGCTACAACAAAGCCGTACCGCTGGCAATGGCATCACTGGTCGGCAAACCTATTGTTGTTCCGCCGGAACCCGGACTGATGGGGGCCTTCGGCGTTGCTCTGGAGATTAAAAATCGCATTGATGCCGGATTGTTGGCAGAAGCGGATTTTGACCTGCAGATTCTGGCAAACCGCGAAGTCGCCTATGGTAAATCATTTGTTTGCAAAGGCGGCAAAGAAAAATGTGACCGGCGCTGTGAGATTGCAATGATAACGGTTGAAGGCAAAAAATATCCGTTCGGTGGTGCCTGCAATCGCTATTATAATTTGCGCCACAACGTGAGTTACGATATCGCCAACCTGGACCTGGTTAAAGTTCGTCAGAAGCTCATATTTGAAAAATACGGTACCAGCTCCCCGGCAGAAGTGGGTATTAAACAAAAGGGGACCATCGGTTTTAACAGAAGCTTTCTGACGAATACGTATTATCCATTGTATTCCAAATTTTTCGCCGAACTGGGTTACGAGGTCGTTTTGCCTCGGGAAGCCTCCCAGGAAGGCATTGAGCAACGCAATGCCCCGTTTTGTTATCCGGCCGAACTGGCCCATGGCTTTTTCTACTCGCTGCTTGAATCCGGCACTCCCCTCGACTACATTTTTCTGCCGCATTTTAAAGCGGTGCCCGGCGATAATAACTCCGATGCCCATTCCCAATCCCAGGTGTGCCCCCTGGTTCAGGGCGAAACGTTTTATTTGCAAACCACGTTTCGCAGCCAGCTGGACCAGCTGGCTCAGGGCGGCACCAAGATATTAAGCCCATTAATCGATCTATCCGGTGGGTTAGTGAACGCTAAGGCGCCCCTGATACAAGCAGCCGTTCAAATGGGATTGAAACGCAAAACAGCCGAGGCGGCCTTTGATAAAGCCCTGCGGATGCAAAATGATTGTTTGGCAGAAATGCAAGTGATCGGTCAAAAAGCGATGGCGCAGCTGGAAGAGGATCCGGATAAATTTGCGGTGATTATTTTCTCGCGGCCCTATAATGGCTATGCGGATGAAGCCCACATGGGTATTCCCCACAAGTTTGCTTCCAGAGGCATTCTGGTGATACCGTTGGATTTTCTTGATATCGAAGAAGAACACTCCAAACGGCATATGTACTGGGGAATGGGCAAAATAATGATGAAAGCGGGTCGACTCGTTGAGCGCCATCCGCAGCTGTTCGGCACGTATATTACCAACTTTTCCTGCGGACCGGATTCCTTTGTGGTCGGGTATTTCAGAGAAATTATGGGCCGCAAACCTTCATTAACGCTGGAACTCGACAGCCATACGGCAGACGCCGGTCTGGAAACCCGCGTCGAAGCTTTTTTGGATATCGTGAACGCCTACCGGCAGTTGGTCGCTCAGAAAAAAATTATTCAACCGCAACGATTCTTTCAACCGGCTAAAATAACCAGCCTGAACGAAACCGTAAAGGTGGTGACCTCATCCGGTGAAGCTATACCGATGAAAGATCCGCGGGTTACGGTGCTGCTGCCTTCAATGGGGAAATTATCGACCGAGGCATTTGAAGCGATTTTTAAAGGATCGGGATTTCATACCAAAGCGCATGAGCCTTCTGACGAAGCGGTGCTAAAACTGGGTCGCGCCAACACATCCTGTAAAGAATGTCTGCCGTTGATTCTAACGACCGGAACACTTCTAAATTACGTCAATAACGGTAGAAAGGATGGCGAGGTGGTAGTCTATTTCTTCGCTACCGGCTCCGGACCATGCCGCTTCGGGCAATATTATATTTTTATGGAGGATCTCATCAAGCGCCTTGAAATTCCAGATGTTGCCCTCTTTACGCTGTCTGCCGAAGACTCCTATGCGGGGATGGATAAAGATTTTGACACCCGGGCCTGGTGGGCGTTGGTCACTGCCGATGTCATGGAAGATATCAGATCGATGATTTTAGCCAATGCAGTGAACACCGCAAACGCGTTGGAAACTTTTGATTCGGAGTGGCAGGCGATATTGGCAGCGCTGGAGAAAGGAGAATTTGAGGTGCTTGAAGAGCAATTAGTGCTCACCGCCGGTCGTCTGCGTAAAATTCCCATGAAGCAGCCGGCTGAAGCGGTACCGACCATCAGCCTGTCAGGCGAAATATTCGTGCGGCGGGATGCACTCTCCCGTCAATATATCACCGAACGCCTGGCCGAAAAAGGATTTGCGACAATATGCGCGCCGATTGCAGAATGGGTGATGTACTGTAACTACATGGTCGACCAAGGGCTGCAATGCGACGAACCTATGACAATGATGGAAAAGCTCAAATTTAAACTCCGTCTAAAATTCCAGGTCCGTTACGAAAAACGAATCAAATCCATACTTTCCGAATCCGGACTCGTGCACGCTGAGCACGTTGATGTCGAAACCTTCATTAATAATGCTTCAACCTACATATCCAGAAACCTTCCGGGGGAAGCAGTTCTGACCGTGGGCGGTTCCCTGACAGAGATTGTATCCCAAACATGTGGCGTCATCGCCATCGGTCCGTTTGGCTGTATGCCCAACCGGTTGTCGGAAGCCATTTTAAACGAAGTCATGACGCGCCAGGGCAAACTGGCCACGGAACCTAAGAATAATCAGCTGAGGGCTGTTCTGAGCGATATCGAGGATCTTCCATTTCTGGCGATTGAAAGCGATGGATCTCCTTTTCCACAACTCATTGATGCCAAACTGGAAACGTTTTGCTTGCGGGCTGAACGGCTGCATAACCGTTTAATGGAATACTCAAAAAAATCCAGCCGTCATTAGAATACAAGCAAACGGGGCTGCTCCAGATCGAAAAATATTTGCCTCAACCGATAATGCAAGGATAGGAAACCGTGCGCCCGGCCAATTTTATGATGGTGGCCCAGACCCTAATCGTCGTGTGCCTGATATTAACCCCTGTTTTGCCCGGAAAATGTGAAACCATGTCACCGGCAACCCCTTCAAAGACCATCATCTTGCCCAAACCTCGCTATGCTGGAGATATATCGGTCGAACAGGCATTGCGGGAAAGACGCTCTGTGAGATCATATAAAGATGACCCGCTGGACATGGCCGAAATTTCTCAGATCTTTTGGTCGGCCCAGGGCATTACCAGCGCTCGGGGATTCCGAACGGCGCCTTCCGCCGGTGCGCTTTATCCGTTGGAGCTATACCTCATTGCCGGAAATGTAAAAGACCTGCCGTCCGGTATTTATAAATACAGGCCTCGCGACCACGCGTTGCGTGAAATCGTCTCAGGCGACAGGAGATCCGATCTCAGCCGCGCCGCCCTGCGCCAGAGCTCCGTTAAAAAGGCGCCTGCGGTCATATTGTTCTGCGCTGTATATGAACGTACGACGGGCAAGTACGGTCAAAGGGGAATCCGTTATGTTCATATGGAGGTTGGGCACGCCGCTCAAAATATAAGTTTGCA
>JASFIX010000503.1:0-3880 GCA_050122435.1 Desulfobacterales bacterium | reverse complement strand
AAAGAAATCTGCGTTCCCATTTATGGGGGTAAAAGAAAAACGCCTACCATATTCAGGCGCCGTTTGTACACCCAGCTGATGGACATTAAAGGCGACATGGGTGCCCGGCAATTGATCGACGATAACCCGGATCAGGTGTTAGCCATTGAGATAGAAGATCCGATCAGTTTTTTTGACGTCGACACCCGGCAAGATTTTCAAAGCTTAAAAAAAATGCTTGAACAATCAAAATAAATGTTTCATCACTTCGAAATTCTGTCCTTTATCTTCCCTAAAGCTTTTCCAATTCCTCCTTCCGCTTTCCGCATTCTGCATTCTTACTTTTTTCTTTTTTCGCGCAACTTTTCTGTTTCAGCTTTGTTTAGTTCCATCGTCGTCGAATCGAGCACGATACCATATTCATCCTGAGCTTTCTGCAATGAAAGCGTGCCGTTTTTCACCTCCCTTATGACCTGCTCTGCCGGTCTTGAGGTCGCTTCGCCATATCCACCACCGCCGCCGGCCACCTGGTGCAGGATCGTACCCGGGGGTATATCGGAAACGATCTCTTTGGATTTTGGTCGATGTCGGCTGCCATCCGGAAATTTGAATTCCATCTCATTGATGCTGCCGACGTTTCCACCAAAAAGTCCGAAAGCCCGGGTCTCTTCATCGACGCCATCGCCAAACACAACGCCTTTGGATTCCTCACCACCAAATCGGATGATAGTCTCCACTCCCAGCCCGCCTCGCCATCGACCGGTACCGGCCGAATCCAGCGCATATTCGTGTTTGGCAATCATGTTCGGTGTCTGCAGCTCGAACATCTCGGGATCCTGCGCCAGTATTCCACCGGCACAGTTAATCAAGCCAATGTGGTCATAGCCGTCACAGCCCTCAGCAGCCCCCGACCCCCCTTTCAGGGCATTAAAAAGAATATCCACGTAAGGGCGGTTTGCACGCGGATCAATGCCGGAAACCGCCAGCGCCAGCATCCGATTCCAACCTGCCGTAACTTTATGCGGAATGGCTTCTGCAAGTGCTTTTAATATGGCATCTGAATTGGGGCCGGTGATGCTGTTGCCGAAGGTGGTGGCCGCCGGAAAGCTTGCATTCAAAAAGGTTCCCTGCGGGATATGAACGTGCAATGGCCGTAAGAGGCCATCGTTATGCGGGATATCGGGATCGATTAACATCAAAAAAGTCAGAATCACGGCTGACATGCTGGCACCCAGCGGCGCATTGGCAAATCCTTCTGTTTGCTTATCCGTCCCGGTATAGTCAAAATAGATCTCATCGTTTTTAATGGTGACCGTGAGATTTATCTTGAATTTGGAACCGTCGTTAATACCGTCATAGTACATCCAGCTTTGGCCTCTGTATTCTCCATCGGGGATCCGCCGGATTTCAGCGCGCACCATTTGTTCAGTCGAGTCGAATAGAAGCTTAATCTGGTTGTGCAATTGATCAAAGCCGTATCGCTGCAGAAGCGAATTTACCAGTCTTTCACCCACCGAACAGGCACCGATCTGGGCTTTGATGTCTTCGGCCACAATGGGATAACGGATATTGGCAAAAATCAGGTCCCATACATCCCGCCGCAATTTCCCCTGTTCGAAAACCTTAACCGGTGTTATGCGCAGCGCTTCCTGCCAGATCTCACGGGCAGCCGGGTTATATCCGCCGGCGACCGCACCCCCGATATCGGCCTGATGCCCTTTCACTGCTGCCCAGGCAAATAAGACATCGTTATGAAATATGGGCTTGAATACGGCCACATCGGCATTCTGGTTGCCGCCGGTAAATACGTCATTATGTAAAATCACATCACCGGGATAAATATCATCGCCAAAATATTCAACGATCTTTTGGCAAACCGGCTGAATGGCAAATGCAAGCACAGGGATATATTCCGCCTGCTCCAGCATGCGACCCCTGGCATCATACAGACCGGTTACGAAATCCCGGGCTTCATTGAGGATAGGAGATCGGCTGGTGCGTAACAGAGTATAGCCCATTTCCTCCGTGACAGCTTTCAAGCGGCACTGGAGAATGGATGTCAGCACCCTGTCTGTTTTTGCTTCAGATTCCATAATCCCAAAACCTTTGAACCTCTGAACCTTGAACCCTGAACCCGCTTTTATTTCTTTATTTCGATCAATGAAGTTTTACCGGATTCACGCGGCAATGAGAAAGGTTCAACAAGTTCGATATCAGGATTTATTCGCAAGCGAGTCTTTATAAGTTCAATCAGCTCGCTGACGAGTTGATGCTTTTCTTTTTCACCCGGATTCTGCAAACCATGTTCGATGCGAATTTTAAGCGGTGGTTTTACCAGAGGACCCGGCTGTTCCAGAATGATTCGAAGCGCTCCGGTGGTTCGGGGTTCAAATTCACTGACCAGTCCTTTTAGCGCCGATGGATACAGATTGACGCCTTTTATGATGAGCATGTCATCCGCCCGTCCCAAAATTTTAAACCGCATCTCCGGCCAGCCACAGCTGCAGGATTCAGTGTAGATCTGAATTAAATCCCCCAGCGCATAGCGCATAAACGGGCCGCCTTCCCACCCGATAAAGGTAAACACCATTTCGCCCATGGCCCCATGAGAAATCTCAATTGGGTCTTTGGTTTCCGGATCAACCAGCTCCAGTATACAGTGATCAGCCGAAACAAAGTGCATCCCCGGATAGGGTTCTGTTTCGCAGGAAATCCCATGAAAGGCATGTCCGCCGCCAGTATGGTCAAACACTTTTGCACCGAAACCCTCCTGTAGCTTTTTGCGCAAAGAAGGAATTCCGGCACCCGGCTCACCGGCACAATAAAACCACCGAATACCCAGCTCGCGAGCATCTTTGCCGATAAGTTTGGGGGCCTGCTCGATAAGGTATTCGCCAAACGATGGAGTGGCAATTAAGACGTCGGGCTTCGTTAAAAGCGTAAAATCGAGCACCCGTCGGGTTCCGCCTTCGATTCCCACAGGCACCACGCAAAGCCCCATGGATTGCAGGCCATCGGAAAGGGGAAGCCCACCGGTAAACATGCTCAAAGAAAGCGCCTGCAGTACAATATGGCCTGGTCTCAGGCCGGTTCGCCAGTACTTGCGGCAATGCATTTCGTTGAGCACGTTGATATCATTTTGGGTCAGCGTATAGAGGGTGGGCTGGCCTGTGGTACCGCTGGTTGAATTAATCCGAACAATTTTATCCCGGGCTGCACAGGTGATCAGGCCATAGGGATGCCCGAATTCCTGAATGGAATCGATCTGTATCTGCCGGTGCTCATCTTTGGTTAACAGCGGTATCTTCTGGAAATCCTCGAAGGTGTGAATATCGTCAGGGGTCAGCCCGGCTTTCTGAAATTTTTCCTCACGATAATAGATCGAATTATCAAAATTATAGCGCAGTTGTTTTTTTAGACGTTTCCATTGAAGCGCTTTCATTTCTTGCGGAGAAAGGGTCTCAACTTCTTCGTTCCAAAATTTCCTTTTTTCATCCATAAGTCTTATTAACAAAACATTAAGATTCACATATCTCTATCAACAGATTCAATCCTTCGGTCGGATAAAAGAAGGCAACCAGCCCGTGGGCACCGCTTCGCGGGAAGCCTTTTACCAAATTCAATCCTTTAGCGGTCAAGGTCTCTAATGCCTGTTGAAAATCATCGACCTGGAAGGCAACGTGTTGAACTCCGGCGCCCGGCCGGGTGACGATCGGATCTACACCCGCTATCGGTTTTTGAAATTCAATTAGCTCCATTTGCCCGGAACCCAGTGGATAAAAGGCGATTCGAATGCCGGCATCCTTAATTTCCATTAACTCCTGACACTCTAAATCAAACAAATCCGAAAGTTCATTCATTGCTTTCCGAAGATCTTCGACAACAACGCCGATATGATCAA
>JASFIX010000502.1:0-3886 GCA_050122435.1 Desulfobacterales bacterium | reverse complement strand
AAGCGTCAGGCCGATCGGAAAAGTCGTTGTTCTCAGCATACATGAGTATGTGAGCATTTACCGGAGGCCTGCAACGCAGCCATTGGGCCTTAGATGGGGTTTTGAAACCACTTCTAAGATTATAATAAAAAGGAGTGCTAGATGTGAAAGAAGAAACCGTACAATACCGCCGAGAAAAGAAGGTTGGGATCATCACACTGAACCGGCCTGAGCGACTGAACGCCATCAACCCGGATTTGTTAGATCGATTAATCACTCTGCTGAATGTTGCCGGCGAAGATGAAAAGATTGTTTCAGTTATTCTGACCGGTGCTGGCAGATCATTTTGCGCCGGCGAAGACCTCAAAGAAACCGGGTCAGGCAAAAGCCTATCCCAGTGGAAAAAGGAGATCGATGCTCTCCAGGAAACCCAACGGGTTATCCTGAAACTGGGCAAGCCCTTGATTGCGGCCATAAGGGGATATGCGGTCGGCGGGGGACTGGAATTCGCCTTGAGCTGCGATATTCGCATTGCCGCCCAGGATGCTAAATTTGGCTTTCCTGAAACCGGTGTGGGATTGACGATTACCGGTGCAGGCACCAAGCTGATTTCCCAGCTGGTGGGATTGGGAAAAGCAAAGGAATTGGTGTTTACCGGTGAGATTATCGATGCGCAACAGGCACTGCAGATCGGCCTGGTCAACCAGGTTGTCCGTGAAGATCAGCTTCTGGATGCGGCCCTGGATATGTGTGAGCGTATTGGCCGCAACTCCCCCCTGTCCCTTAAGCTTTCCCGCATGGCGCTGGATGAAGGACTCCACTCCAGTTTCGAGCAGACTCTGGCGCTTGAGGCCGAGCATGTGCTGGCCTGCGTCACATCGGGAAACCAGGAAACGTTTGTGGTCCATAAATTGAAAAAAATGAAAAAGAAGTCGCACTCACACTAGAAGTGGTTTCAAAATTCCAGATCAGGTTCCCTGATTTAGCACGGGATTACACGTCTTTATTTTAACAAATTAAGGTGTGCATCAAGGCTAAAAGTGCCTAAAGCGATAGCTCACCGCAGAGACGCAGAGTCCGCAGAGGTTTAAAAAAAATTTCTCTCTGCGCGCTTTGCGTCTCTGCGGTGAACCATATAAAAATGATCGTTCGACCCTGAGGCTCTCGACGGGCAGGATGCCTTAACTTTAGTCACTTTAGCTTACTTATTTATTGTTAGCATTTATTGGAGGCCTGTGCTGCACCCTAATTTAAAAAATCAGATGCGAATCCCGCTTAGCGGGGCAACGCAGCCATTGGGCCTTTTGAGTACCTTAAGTAATCTTTCAAATAGATGCGAAATCCTGCTTCATAAAGCGGGGAGATGGGGTTTTGAAACCACTTCTAATGATCAATCGGAGAGTTATCGATGCTGACGGGCAGGACCTACGCAGAAATTTATAATCGGTTCTCCTGGAACATTCCCGAGCGCTTTAATATCGGTGTGGATGTCTGCGATAAATGGGCAAATGAAGAATCACGACTGGCGCTCATTTATCTGACGCCGGACGGCAAAGAGCAGCGCTACACCTATCGGGATTTGAAAATCCGGTCCAATCAATTGGCAAATACGCTGACGACCCACGGCATTCAGAAAGGGGATCGGGTCGGCATTTTGTTGCCGCAATGCCCGGAGACTTTAATCTCTCATATCGCCATCTACAAACTTGGCGGCATCGCCCTGCCGCTGCTGACCCTTTTTGGTTCTTTGGCGATCGAATATCGACTGGAAAACAGCGCCGCCCGGGCGGTGATCACCGACAACCTCAATTTGCCGAAAATCCTGGAAATCAGAGAACGCCTGCCGGGTCTAAAATTGATCCTGGTGGTCGACTCTGCCGGGCAAACGGGGACTTTGGATTTCTGGGGGTGCCTGCAGAAGGGCAGCCCGGATTTTAACCCTGTCTTAACACGGGCGGATGATCCGGCCCTGATCATTTACACATCCGGTACGACGGGTCCCCCCAAGGGCACTCTGCATGCCCACCGTATTCTATTGGGAATCCTTCCCGGTTTTGAATTCTATCATAATCTATTTCCGCAAAAAGGCGATCTGGTGTGGACACCGCTTGACTGGGCCTATATCGGCGGCTCATACGATACGCTCTTTCCGACCCTGCACCACGGTTATCCGGTTTTGGCATACAGAGCCAAGAAATTTGATCCCGCCGAAGCGTTTTTCCTCATGGCGAAATATGGTGTCAGAAATATGATGGCGGTTCCTACGGTTTTGCGACTCATGATGCACGCCCTGGAAAATCCCAGAGAAAAATATGATCTTCGCTTGAGATCCATAACCGCCGGGGGTGAAACATTGGGAGCAGAGCTTTATGAATGGAGTCGAAGGGCATTGGGAGTTGAGTTAAACGAGCAATATGGTCAGACCGAATGCGATTTTGTCATCGGTTTTTGTTCAGAAGTAATGAACGTTGTTCCGGGAGCCATCGGCAAAGCGGTTCCCGGGCATCAGGTTGAAATCATCACCGATGGCGGCGATATTGCTAAGGCGGGCGAACTGGGTGAAATTGCTATACGATGCCCGGATCCGGTCATGTTTATCGAATATTGGGACAATCCGCAGGCCACCCGCAAAAAATTTAGCGGGGATTGGATGCGTACCGGCGATTACGGCACAAAGGATGAAAACGGGTATTTCTGGTTTACGGGCCGGCAGGATGATCTGATTGAAAGCGGCGGCTACCGGATCGGACCCGGAGAAGTTGAGGATTGTTTAATGAAACATGCGGCCGTAAAACTGGTCGGGGTGATTGGGGTCCCGGATAAAATCAGAGGAGAGATTGTGAAGGCCTATGTCGTTCTCAAAGAAGGGATCGAGCCGGATGCCCGCCTGCAGGAAAGTATTCAGCAGCATGTAAAGTCCAAGCTGGAGGCCCATGCTTACCCACGGGAGGTTGAATTTATCCGGCAGATGCCCCTGACCAGAACCGGCAAGATTCTCAAACAAGAGTTGCGCGAAATGCATTCACAGAAAGCGCACCCGAAAGAGAAAACCTGACGAAAGCCCATTAGATATTGGCAAGATGAAGCTGGGGTGATATGCATAATTCCTGTTGTTTTATCCAACAATGATGCTACAAAAGTGGTGTAGAATATTTTAGTCCGGTTGAGTTCTTAATCAACACTTGGTTCAAAGGTTCAGCGTTCAACCGCCTTCGCTAAAGCTTCGGCGCGGCGGGCAAGGTTCAGAGGTTAGTTAACAAAAGACAGATATCCGAGGTCAGATAACAGATCAAAACCATAGAGAAGGGTGGCCTTCTGCGGCTGCCAGAAACCCTGAACCCTGAACCCTGAACCCTGAACCTTTGAACCTTGAACCTAAGAACTGACACCTAAAAAAACCGCGTTTTGTAAATTACTCGCGGCGCACAACACTAGATACAAGATTAAAGAGGAGGTTATTATGCCCGCAAAAACACCTACCCAAGCTCAGGTGGTTATCATCGGCGGCGGTATTGTTGGTTGCAGTGTTGCCTATCATCTTTGCAAACTTGGCTGGAAAGACGTGGTGCTGCTCGAGCGCAAAACGATCGCATCTGGCACATCCTGGGCGGCCGCCGGTCTTATGGGGCAGCTGTGGTCGACCAGTGCCCTGACCAAGCTGGCCGTTTACGGGGCCGATCTGTACTCGCGCCTGGAAGAAGAAACGGGCCAGCCCACCGGCTACCAGCGCTCCGGATCCATCCGTGTCGCGCAGACAGAAGCGCGCAAAAGTGAATTCAGCCGCTCGATGGCCATGGCCCACGCCTTCGGAATCGAGATGGAGGAAATCAGCCTGGCCGAGGCCAAGAAGCTGTTTCCGCTCCTGTATACCGACGACCTGGTGGCGGCCTGGTTTCAACCCAATGAC
>JASFIX010000501.1:0-3893 GCA_050122435.1 Desulfobacterales bacterium | reverse complement strand
TGCGTCTAAATCAAATAAAGAAATGAAAACTAAAAATGATGAAAAACCCAAAAAGCTAAAGAAGAAATTATCCGAACACACCGCCTTTAAAAATAAGGATAAGCCAAAAAAGAAAAGCCGGCAGGCCGTTTGGGTCAAAAAATTTACCCTCGATTATGAACAAGAGCTACACAAGCTGCAGATTGAACTGCTGAAGATGCAAAAGCATGTCAAAAGTGAAGGATTGCGTATCGTGGCCTTATTTGAAGGGCGGGACGCTGCGGGGAAAGGCGGTACCATCAAACGGATTACTGAACACCTGAATCCTCGGGGTACTCGCGTTGTGGCATTATTATCCCCCAGCGACAAGGAACGAACCCAGTGGTATTTCCAACGCTATATTCAACACTTCCCATCGGCTGGCGAAATTGTCCTCTTCGACCGCAGTTGGTATAATCGTGCCATGGTTGAACCCGTGATGGGATTCTGCAGCGATGAACAAAACAAGCGGTTTTTAAAGGACGTTCCCTTTCTTGAAGAGATGATCGTCAAAGACGGCATTATGCTATTTAAATTTTTCTTCTCTGTTTCTAAAGAAGAGCAGCTGCGTCGATTTGACTCGCGCGAGACCGATCCATTAAAACATTTTAAAATTTCCCCGGTGGACAGAATGGCTCAAGAGCTGTGGGATGATTATACCGTCAGAAAGTTCCAGATGCTCAACGAAACCAACCGAACCCTTACTCCCTGGACCATCATTCGATCCGACAATAAGAAATTGGCGCGACTTAACTGCATCAAGCATATCCTGTCCAAAATCGACTATGAAGATAAAATCTCTAAAAAAGAACTGCGAACCGATCCAAATATTTTGATATCGGGTATTGAGGAAATCAGATTCCTGGAAAAGCACTTATTGAAACCCACTGAATTACCCGGATAATTGAAGATATTCCCTACGGGCTGGCAGCGTATATCCGATTAATCATTCTTTAATATTTGCGTGAAAAACAAACGATTTTTCTTTCTCCACTGCTTGTCGGATCCGGGCGAGTCATCCATAATCAAGATTTCATTCATCAGCTATCCACAATATAGAGAGGGGGAAAAGCTATGCCATTAAAACAGAAAATCAAAGAGCGAATGATTCCGATAAAAAATTACGCAACGATTAGCCCGGACGCCTCTTTGAGAAAAGCGGCACTTTCATTAAGAAAATCATTTTTTGAATTGGATGGCGGTATGCGCACTGTAGCGGGTCCCCGCGCCGTGCTGGTTACGGATGAAAATATGAAATTGTTGGGAATTTTGGACTTCAAAAGTTTTCTCAAGAACTATTTCCCGCAAATTGGCGGACTGGGCAAGAAAATAATGGTCAAGGATATTATGCTCAAAGTCAGGGGAGCAATTGATGCGTCTGCTAGCGTGGAGGATGGACTGAAAACCATTGTTCAAAATAAGATTAGCATACTCCCCGTATATGAAGGGGATAAAGCGGTCGGCATCGTCCGCGATACGGATATTTTCCTTGCAATCACGGATAGTTTAGAAAAAGAGAAGTAAATTTCGACAAAGTTACCCTCAGCCGCCTTGGCAATTTCAAGAACATATCCCAATCCGTCTGTGGCGGATTTCCCTTTTTCGTCGGCTCACGCCGAACGCTTGGATGGCATCTACTATTTTTGAGTTAGGTTCAAATACCGCTATTGAGCGTTTTCTTCAATTTGTGATGTGTCGCCCTTTTCAAAGTTTCATTTAGCGCATCAATAAAAAAAGGCAATCTGGCCCAATGGACCAGATTGCCCTAAAGCTTCGTATGATCCTTGAATCGTCCTTAACAGGTCACATGGAATAGAGCGATCGCCTTTTCACTTGCAGTATTCCAGGTATGAATTGCCCTAGGAGTGGCTTCCAGCTTTACTCGACATCCGCGTTTATCAAGGTATCTCCTGGCCTCATCCGATAACGCTACACGACCATAGTGGCCGGTTCCGATGATCAGCAGCGCTGCTCCTTTTTCATAGATGAACCGGATCTCTTCGCGGGAAATCGTGTGCGAGGTGCCATAAACTCTTTTTGACAGCTTTTTCTTACGTTTTTGGACAGAGCCATCCAGCCTCAGGATGACATCATTGCCGAATTCACGCCCCTCGATGAAAATGGAGCCGAAGGCTGCGGCATCAATGTGGGGGCGGATAATTCTTATCTTTCCCTCACTTTTTGGCTTTTTTCTTGGCCGTGGCCTTCTTTTTTGCCTTTTTCTTAGCGGTGTCTTTTTTACCTTTCTTTTCTTTCTTTTTCACCTTTTTCTTAGCCGTGTCTTTTATGTCCTTCTTTTTCGCCTTTTTCTTAGCCGTGTCTTTTTTACTTTTCTTTTCTTTCTTTTTGGCCATTGTGCTTCCCTCCTTTTTTATTAGGTTTGAATCAAGATCCACTTTAAAACAGACAGGTTGAAGATTAATTTTTTCGGATCGCTAGGATATATGCTTCTTGGGAAACTCAAAGAATTTTACTTTACCGCAACGTTCCTTAACTTTTGCCCATGATGAAATATCCAATTCTACGCAAAATACGCCGCTTGTTGGAATATTGCTGATCGGCTGGTCACCAATATAATTGGCTAAACCATTTGTTGCCGGGTTATGACCGACGACCATGGCCTTATTCACGCGATCATCAATCTGCTGAATGACTTGGAGATACGCATCTTCACTGAATTCGTAAATGCTTTCGCGATATTGAATTTTCTCAAGCGGGTAATTTATCTTAGCGGCAATCATCCGAGCAGTCATGGCGGCTCTGTTTGCCGGGCTGGATATGACGAGGTCCGGTGCCACCTTTAATTTTTTAAGAACGGTGCCTATAAAAGGTGCGTTTTTACGTCCCCGTTTGTTCAGGGGTCTTTCAAAATCATCCAGCTTTGGATATTTCCAACTTGATTTGGCATGCCTGACCAGGTAAAGGGTTTTCATGATTTTCTACAACCGAAAAATATGCAAAACGCATTAAATAAAAAAAATGATAACAATTAAAGAATGGTTTACTTTAATGCTGCGGGTTTATGCAAGTACATTTTTTTGGTTGACACCCATCCGCACTTTTTGCAAATAAATTTTGGGTTTCTGATAATATCGGCAAACTTGTCAAAGTCGCCTTTGACATCTTTTTTCTTCCATGCGCACATCTTTTTTGCCTTTTTTGCCATTTTATTCTCTCCTACATACACCGTTTTCAAATTCGAAGAAATTTAGGGATCGCTATAATCTCAGAGGTAACATTTTTCAACATCAACCAATCTAATTACGATACCGTCGCTTGTAAATATGAACTTCCGCAATATTTGCTGGATTGGTAAAAAGTTGCGGCTACCACATTTTAAATGGATTTTTGATGAGGTTGGAATTAAAATATCGGGGGTCACCGGTGACTTCTTCTAAAACCCAATCCGGCTTGGGAAAATCTTGATTCTCGCTTTCCAGTTCGATTTCAGCAACAATCAATCCTTGATTTTCCCCCAAAAATTCGTCGATTTCCCAAACAAATCCCTTTTCCTCCACCTTAAAGCGGATTTTCTCGATCAGCGGTTTTTCACAGATGCCCAGTAATAGATCGGTATCCTGGCGGGGAATTTCATATTCGAACTCCAAGCGCGAGGCACCGACTGTTAATCCTTTGATCGTCAGGTAGCCTTTATCGTTTATGGTTCGCACCCGCACGACTCTTTCTTTCACGCTGCTTAAATACCCCTGGCGGTATCGCGTTCCTTTTTCATTACGCCAGGAGCCTTCTCTAACCAGAAACTTTCTTTCGATTTCTTTCGCCATCTTATCCCCAAAAATGATAAAGCGTGCCCATTTCTTTGCGCGAACAGGCGGCTGTATTAGAAGTCTGTTTTGCTTTTATTCTGGAAGGGG
>JASFIX010000500.1:0-3907 GCA_050122435.1 Desulfobacterales bacterium | reverse complement strand
CATTTCTTTTAATAAAGATGATACCCGTGTTGTCATTAAAGAAGCAGATCTGTGCGGTATCCAGTTTCCGGGAATTCTGAAGGTTTCAGCCGATGAGTTCGAATTTTATTCTAACCCGGTCGCGGCCACTCAGAACCTGGAACCCGCTATTGCCTGCTTATCCGCCAAAAAGAATCTGGCCGATGGCAGTTTTGACCTGGAAGGGGAACTGATGTCTAAAGCCAGGCCAACCGACTTCCCCAAATCGTTGACCGGGAATCTACAATTTTCGGCCGCAAATGGTCGAATTTATCGTTTTGGAATGCTGGCCAAAATTTTTGCCTTACTCAATGTTACAGAAATCTACCGGGGCGAGGTCCCGGATTTGGCCGGCAAAGGCTTTGCTTACAATTCAATGGTGGCAAATGGGGTGTTTGAAGACGGCAAACTGATCATCAAAGACACTTCGATCGACAGTCCGTCGATGGGAATCGCCATCGAAGGTAAGATCGATTTAATCAAAAAAAAAGTGAATCTAGTCGTGCTGGTGGCACCATTTAAAACCGTTGATCGTATCGTCAAGCTCATCCCATTGTTCGGCAATATCATGGGCGGCAATCTGATATCTATTCCATTCCGGGCGATCGGCGATATAGACGATCCGGACGTCATTCCGCTTTCACCCACAGCAGTGGGTTCCGGCCTGTTGGGCATTTTGCAAAGAACCCTCAAGCTGCCGATCACCGTCATCCAGCCGGTGCTTCCCGACTCAAAAGACAAAAAAAAGAAAGAAGAAGAAAAGGAAGAACGATAAAAGCGAGAAACTAGATTTTAGGTTAAGAACACATGGACTTTGCGCCCGTCTTGACTTTTTCAATAACCATACTCATATTGATGCTGGAAAAAACAACGAATTCTAAATTATCCGAAATCAATGAATAAGGAGGTCAACGATGGCCTATACATGTAAAAGTTGTGGAGCGGTCGCCAATGAACCCGGTCATCTGTGTAATCCATGCGGTGATAAAGCCAAATGCAGTTTTTGCGGAGCCACGGAAACGGATCACACCCATCAGTGCAAAGACAAACTGGCAGCCATGAAGTTTGTTTGCGGTGGCTGCGGAAGAGTGGCGATGGAGCAGGAACATCTTTGTAAACCCACACCAATTACTTAAACCAGGTAAAATTATCAGGGCGGCTCTTAAAGCCGCCCTTTTTTTATTGAAAAATTGAAATAGAAGTGACTAAAGTGTCTAAAATGAGCTGACGTTGGAAGTGACTAAAGCCATCGCTCACCGCAGAGGCGCAGAGCGCGCAGAGAAAAAATTTGTTTATAAAAAACCTTTGCGGACTCTGCGTCTCTGCGGTGAACCCTATAAAAATGATCGTTCGACCCAGAGGCTCTCGACGAATAGAATTCCTTAACTTTAGCGCACTTATAATCAAAGGATTGCCATGGACAACCATCACTACCAATTTGAACAAGGCCCCATCCGACCACCCAATGAAGCCCGCAGTCTGCTGTTGAGGTTGACGCGCAACTGCCCCTGGAACCAGTGTCTGTTCTGTCCGGTTTACAAAAATCGCAAATTTTCATTAAGAACGGTTGATGAGATAAAACAGGATATTCAGTCGGCAAAACAGATTGCCGATGATATTAAGGCCCTTTCATCAAAACTGGGATACAATGGCGAGGTCAATGATGCCGTTATCAGTGCCATTTTCAATCAGCCCGACACCAACACCCAATACCGAAGCATTGCTGCCTGGCTTTATTATCAGACGGATGCCTGCTTTTTGCAGGATGCCGACAATCTGGTCATGAAAACAAAAGATCTGGTGGAGGTTTTGCAGTTTTTAAAAGCGCAATTCCCGCAAATCAAACGTGTGACCACCTATTCCCGATCCAGAACGGTTATCCGCAAATCCGTGGATGCCTTAAAGCAGATCAGAGAAGCCGGCCTGGATCGGGTACATATCGGGCTGGAAACCGGATATGATCCACTGCTGAAACTGATGAAAAAAGGTGTATCCGGCGCCCAGCATATTGAAGCCGGAAAGCGGTTGCTGGCTGCCGGTATGGAAGTATCCGAGTATGTCATGCCCGGCCTGGGCGGCCAGGAAATGTGGCGCGAACATGCAGTGGAAACCGCAAAGGTACTCAATCAGATCAATCCCCATTTTATCCGGTTGCGCAGCCTGCGGGTGCCGGATCGCGTGCCGCTGCACACCAAGCTGAAAGATGGAAGCTTTAGCATGCAAACCGATGACATGCTGGCCGAAGAAATCGAGCTATTTATCAAAACCCTTGAGGGCATTACCAGTACTGTCACCAGCGATCACATCATGAATCTGCTGGAAGAGGTCAGCGGCAAGCTTCCGGACGATAAAGAAAAGATGCTGGCGGTGATTCAATCTTATCAGGATCTCCCGGAAACCGACCGGCTGATTTATCGAATCGGCCGCCGTGGCGGTGCTTATCGCTCAATCGATGATTTAAAGCGTGATCCGGCAACCTATCAGAAAATAAAAAGCCTGATTCAAACACTGGAGCAAAAAGAAGGCCCCCAGGGGGTTGAAAAAATGATTACCGAGATGGTAGACCAGTATATCTGACAAAGCAAAAATTTCAGGATTTAGAGCCCAACTGATATCGTACTGACATCGAATTCCCATTTCAGGAGGATGCAAACGTGCAATCAATTAGAATCCTGGGGACTGGTTCATATGTTCCGCCGAAACGGTTGACGAATGCCGATTTTGAAAAAATGGGCCTCGATACCACCGATGAATGGATCCGAAAACGAACCGGTGTGGGCGAAAGAAGAATCGCAGATCCGGATGCAACCACAGCAGATCTGGCTTATGAGGCTGCCTTGAAGGCCCTGGAGGCGGGGGGTCTAACGGCACAAGACATCGATTTAATTATCGTGACGACAATTACACCGGATACGTGCTGTCCTTCCGCCGCGAACTGGTTGCAGGCCAAACTGGATGCCCCTCAGGCAGTGACATTTGATGTTACCGCGGCCTGTTCCGGCTTTATTTTCGGCTTAAATGTCGCCGAGCAATATCTTAAAAACAAAACCTTTAAACACGTTCTGGTGGTGGCCGCTGAAATCATGACCCGAACGCTAAACTGGAAAGATCGGGCAACATGCATTCTCTGGGGCGATGGTTCCGGTGCAGCGATACTGGCCCTGGGAGATGATGGTCCCGAGATTCTTTCCAGCCACCTGCACACTGACGGTGCCAATGGCCAGGATTTGTTGCTGCCCGGCGGGGGTTCTAAAACCACGCCGATCTCCCATGAAAGCGTCGATAAGGGCCTGCATTACCTGAACCTGATCGAAGCCAACATGAGTTTTCGGGTGGCCGTGCGGCATTTTATCGAAGCCATAAGGGAAGCACTCGAATTCAATCATGTCGACGTCGAAGACGTCGACTGGTTCATTCCCCATCAAGCCAATATCCGCATGTTCCAAAATATTGCCAAATCCTTAAAGGTGCCCTTTGAACGCTTTTATATGACACTGCACAAATACGGCAATATCTCTTCGGCTTCCTGTGCCATTTCTCTGGATGAAGCGGTCCGCGACGGAAGCATCAAGCCCAATGATTTAGTCTGTTTGCCGGTTTTCGGCGGCGGATTGACCTGGGGTAGTGCGCTGATTCGCTGGTAGGCTCTCGATCAGATGAGTTTTCGATGCCGGTTCAAATGTTGTCCGTCAATATATGGTAAGAATTCTAGAATCGATTTCAAAAATCCGATTATCGAGGACGAGGAGGATTACGAGGAAGAGATCAAGTAGCGTTGATCCACATTCGTACTCGTCGTCGTCCTCGTTATCAAGCGGCACTTTAGCCGCCAGTCAATTTCGCTCTTACCCGATATATCACTTCTTTGATCTCCTTAATTTTAAGGAGG
>JASFIX010000499.1:0-3916 GCA_050122435.1 Desulfobacterales bacterium | reverse complement strand
GGTCGCCGCAGAAGCGGGAAATTGCGCTGAGCCGTCAGCTGGTACTCAATTATCCCTGGGATTCGATTCGTGATGTTTTGCTGCATGAAATGGCTCATCAAATGGCGCAACAGCTGTGGAACGCCCCAGGGCAAATGCCTCACGGCACTGCCTTCAAACAGGCATGCCAGCTGCTCCGCATCGATTCTGCGGCATCCACCAATTATGCTCCGCTTCAGGATCGCCTGCTGCGGGATACGTCTACAGCGCATGACAGACACATGCTGCGAGTAAAAAAACTGCTGGCGCTGGCTGAAAGCAGAAACCGTTTTGAAGCCGAAGCAGCCATGGCCAAAGCCCATGAGCTAATTGCCAAGCATAATATCGAGCTCAACCGCGGTGAGGACAGGCGCCAATTTCTCAGTATCTTCATCGGCGTCCCTGCCCTGCGACACCCCCGCGAAGATTACCATCTGGCCAATTTGATTCAGGACTTTTACTTTGTCTCCGGAATCTGGGTTCCGGCCTACGTCATCGAAAAGCAAAAAATGGGCCGGGTTCTGGAAATAAGCGGCACAGCCCAAAATCTAAAAATCGCTGACTACGTCCATGGTTATATCGTCCAATTCATTGACGCACAATGGCAGAACTATAATCATGAAAAAAAAATGAATCGTTATCGCAAAACCGATTTTGCGGTGGGTATCATAGAAGGATTTCGCAACAAACTGCAGTTAAATGTGCGAAAAAAGAAAACAAAGAAAGACATTTTGGCCCTCATTCTAAAGACAGACCCGCAACTGCAAAAGTACTTCAAGTTCAAATATCCACATACCGCCTCGGTGAAAAAGGCCGCATCCCAGCAGGATGACCGGGTGTTAAATGACGGCAAGAAACTCGGCAAGAAACTAGTCATTGCCAGGGGAATCAACGAACGAAAAACCAATGGACTGCGTTTGATCACCGGCACATAACACCTGAATCATCTTCGCCAATTACGTTGAATTTTATTTCATTTCTTGCCTAATTTTAGGAACTTCGCTTCATGTTTATTTGTAGTTTTATAGTGCAATGCACCAAATATATTGCAATTACAGGTGGTTATCATTTTGCCTGACTGGAATATCTTTTGCAGCATTAATGTCTCGGATATTTTGTTTTTGAGATGCCCCAGGATAATCCCAAAATAATCGTAAGCAGTTCTGAAGAAGATAGTCGCGATTCTTATAGGCTAAATAATAACCTAAATAGGGGATATATAAATATGAAGTCGATCATCTTAACAATTTATTTGTGCCTTTTTATGATCACGGGTTGTGCTGCCATTCAGGGTAATTTGACAAAAAGTTATGAATCAGAATACCATAATACAGTCAAAGCAAGCAGCGATACATTAAAAAATTTAGAAATACCCGTTACTGAAAAATTGTCCGATGGATTAAAGACCGTATTAAATGCAAAACGGTTTGATGGAACACCGGTCACAATTGAAGTTGTGCGGGTAAATCAGAATCTTACAGAGGTATTGGTGAGGACTGGTAAAGGGTTTGTGCTGGATAAGAGGGTTTCAACACAAATTCATGAGTTTATAGGTGAGAACCTAACTCTGCAAACCAAGCAGGGAATTGCTGAAAAAGACCTTGATGGCGGCTCTACACAAAAAGCAATTACGGTCGGATCGCTCAAAACGCCTGACGATCAGATACAAAATGATCATCCACCGAAATTAACTGAGATTTTAACAGATTCTGTCTTCATAATTTATTTTAACAAAGATTCAAATGAACTGACCGAAAAAGCAAAGGAAAAACTTGATCGGGTCGTCGAAATTATTATTAAAAATCCAAAAGTTGAAATTACGTTAAATGGTTATACGGATTCATTCGGATCGCCCTCTTACAATAAAGTTTTCTCTGAAAGTCGGGCCAATATGGTTAAGGTCTATCTCACAGAAAAAGGTATTGATCCCTCTAAGATAAAAACGATTGGCCATGGGGCCCAAAAATTTTTAGCAAGCAATAAGACAAAAGAAGGAAGGCGTTTCAATCGGCGTGTTGAAATTGAACTGAATAGTTCAATAACAAATTAAGCCTAATAATATCATTTGAATTGGTGAGGAGGAAAATTATGTTCAAAAAATTATTATTCATGGCTTTGTGTCTGACTTTGATTTTTGTTTCGGCATGTGTATCCAAAAAAGAGTATGTGGCGCTCGAAACCAAATCCAATCAAACACAGGCCCAATTAGAACAAGAAATAAGAGACCTGCAGGCCCAGGTATCCAAACTGACTACCGAAAACAATCGCCATTTAGATACGATCGAGGGATTGAAGACGGAGCTGGAACAGGAAAAACGTACGGTTAAACAAAAAGAGAGAGAAGTTTCAGAATTAGACAAAACCCGCCAGGAAATAGAATCCAGTCTAAAAGAGCAAATTGCTCAAAAAGATATAAAACTGGAGGAAATCGAAGGCAAATTAAAAGTCACTTTTGTAGACAAAATTCTTTTTGATTCAGGCAGCGTGATGATCAAGCCCAAGGGCCAGGAAGTTTTATTAAAATTGGCAGATTCCTTCAGAGATAGCGAAGATCAAAATATAGCCGTAGAGGGTCATACAGATGATGTCCAAATCGGTACAGCCCTGCTGGATAGATTCCCAACAAACTGGGAACTGTCGACAGCAAGGTCAACCGCAGTCGTTCGTTTTTTACAGGAAAAGGGAAACATTGCACCAGAGCGACTAACCGCCAGCGGATTCAGTTATTTCCGACCGGTTGCCACAAATGAAACTCCGGAAGGAAGAAAACAGAATCGAAGGATAGAAATCATTTTGGTTCCCGTCCGATAGATAAATCAATATAAAAAATAAAAACGCAGGATTAATGATTAATCCTGCGTTTTTATTTCTAAAATACTTTCTTGCAATTTGAGATGAGATTTCATACGAATGATTCAACCAGGACCAAATACCAATTGCACGGTGACACCTGTGGAATTCGGCCTTTGTGAAAAAATCATTGAAAACTTATCTCAAGTGATCGTCGGCAAGCAGAAGGCCATCGAACTGCTGCTGGTGACCTTACTTGCCGATGGTCATGCGCTCATCGAGGATGTTCCCGGTCTGGCAAAGACCTTAATCGCCAAATCTCTAGCGAGGACTATTGGAGGAACATTTAAGAGAGTGCAATTTACACCGGATCTGCTGCCTGCGGATATCACCGGGTTCAATGTCTATAATCAGCAGACCGGTCTTTTTACGTATCAAGCGGGGCCGGTGCTCACCAATATTCTGCTGGCCGATGAGATTAACCGAACGATTCCCCGCACCCAGTCCAGCCTGCTCGAGAGCATGGAGGAACGTCAGGTAACCGTGGATGGCCAGACCCATGCCCTGCCCTGTCCCTTTTTCGTCATGGCTACCCAGAACCCAATAGAGTTGGAAGGAACCTTCCCCTTGCCAGAGGCCCAGCTCGACAGGTTTCTGCTCAAATTACGATTGGGGTATCCTGATAAGGATGAGGAGATTTCGATCCTCGAACGATTTCGCGGAAAAGACCCTTTAATAAACCTCAACGCCGTGGCAAGCCCCGAGCAGATTACAGAGTTGCAAGGTGCGCGAAAGAAGATCCGCGTGTCGTTTCCGGTGCGGGAGTATATCGCCGATATCGTGAGAGCTACCCGCAAAAACGAGGCGTTGCGTTTCGGGGCAAGTCCACGGGGATCTCTCGGTCTAATGCGCACCGGACAGGCGCTGGCAGCACTGCGGGGGAGAGATTTTGTGTTGCCGGACGACATCAAAGACCTGGCAGTTCCAGTCCTCGCCCACCGACTGATCCTGACCGATGAGACACGCCTACGTGGAGCAACTCCCGAGCAATTTCTGGAGGAAATTTTAAAGCAGATACCCGTCCCCCAACCCGCCGAATAAAAGGACC
>JASFIX010000498.1:0-3924 GCA_050122435.1 Desulfobacterales bacterium | reverse complement strand
GGACGGGGGATCAATACATTCCTGTTGACTTGCAGATCCAGCGACCAGAATTCCTTGTGCCCCAGAATATAAGCCACCGGCTCCCGGTTTGTGCGGCGTTTGATCAACGTTTTAAAGCGGTTCAACTCATCAGAATTCAGGGGTTGATCATATCGCAGATACAAATCAATTCGCCGAGCACCTATCGCATGCGCCAAAAGAAGTTCGGCAGTCGCCCGAGGGCTGTCGATATGGTGCGATTCAAAATACCCTGCAGCCCATTGAACCAGTTTCATAAGGGTCCATTCAGGAGGGCCGGGTTTGGGTTGTTTGTGCATTTTGCAGCGCCTGAGCCTGAAAATAAGTTGTCAGTTCATCGATGAACTCGTTGAGGTTCCCGGCCAGAATTTCATCCAGTTTATAAAGGGTCAGACCGATGCGGTGGTCGGTCACCCTGCCCTGGGGAAAGTTATAGGTTCGGATGCGTCCGCTGCGATCTCCGCTTCCCACCTGACTTTTGCGTTCTTCGGACCGTTTTTCGTTTTGTTCCTGGGTGATTTGATCCAGCAACCTTGCCCGTAACACTTTTAAGGCCTTGTTTTTATTTTTTAATTGGGACTTTTCATCCTGACAGGTGACAACCAGTCCTGTCGGTAGATGGGTAATGCGAACCGCCGAATCGGTCGTATTCACACTCTGCCCACCGGGCCCTGTCGAACGATAAACGTCAATTTTCAGTTCGGAAGGATCAATTTTTACATCGACCTCTTCGGCCTCCGGCAACACCGCAACCGTAACGGCAGAGGTGTGAATTCGTCCCTGGGCTTCGGTGGTAGGAACCCGCTGAACCCGATGAATACCGCTCTCGTATTTAAATTGGCTGTAGGCACCTTTGCCATGAACCAGGGCGATAATTTCTTTAATCCCCCCGACGCCGGTAAGGTGTTGCGCCATCACTTCCACCTGCCAATTGCGGCTTTCCGCATAGCGCGTGTACATTCTAAAAAGATCACCGGCAAATAAAGCGGCTTCTTCTCCGCCGGTGCCGGCCCGGATTTCAACAATCACATTTTTATCGTCATTGGGATCCTTTGGCAAAAGCAGCTTTTTGAGATCATCTTCAAGCCGATCTTTGTTCTGATTCAGATCGCCAAGCTCTTCCCGCGCCAAATTTTTTATCTCAGGATCAGCGTCTTGCAGTAGTTCCGTACTATCTTCAATACCCTGAAGGATCTTTTGATATTCTTTGAAGACCGATACAATTTTATTCAGCTCGGCGTGTTCACGAATAAGCTTCTGATACGCCTGACGGTCTTTGACAATTTCCGGGTCGCTGAGCTGCTTTTCAATCTCTAAAAATCGTTTTTCAACCCCTTTTAATTTTTCGAACATTTTTGCGACACCCTAAAAATGTAAACATTCCTTAAAGGTTATGCCGACCGGCGAAAGTAAAGGGAATCCTCAGTGGAACGGATGAGACCTTAACTGATTAACAAAAGGACTTCCGAGATCAGCAGATTGTATTCGAGGGAGACGGCCTCTGGACGATTCGGGTAGAATCTTTGTTGGGCCAGAAAGTGCCTTTAAGCGGTTAAGCTCTTGACCACCGGTTCTCCGGTATCTGTAAGCTTGACCGCATCCTTACATGAGGGTGGGGGTGCTAGTTCGGCTTTTCTTTTTTTTGCTGAAATTTTTCGTATTTTTGACGGAAGCGTTCGATGCGGCCGGCGGTATCTACCAGTTTTTGTTTGCCGGTAAAAAACGGATGGCATTTTGAACAAATCTCAACCCGGATATTCTCTCTGGTGGATCCGACCTCCAGGACATTACCACAGGCGCACCGAATGGTGGTTTCATGATACTCTGGATGAATGTCAGTTTTCATTTTATCTCAACCCCCTAATATATATGGTGTTTAGTGTTTAGTAGGTAGTGTTTGGTATAGCGGATATGACATCACATCGGCTTATATGGATGCTAAACACTAAACACCATATACTAAACACTAGAAAATTTTTTGCAAAATTTTTTTAAATATACGATAGATCCCCTTTTGGCAACCCTTAATTTGTGTCAGAAGTGGTTTCAAAACCTCAGATTGTGTTCGAGGGCAAGGCGCAATTCGTTTCAAAAGCGGAGCGTACACGTAAGTACGTGAGCATTTTGGAACGGATTGCAACGCAGCCATCGGACACTAGATGGGGTTTTGAAGCCGCTTCTATGCATTCATAGAGTTTAAGAATTCTTTATTGTCTTTGGTTCCGCCCATTTTATCGAGCAGAAATTCCATGCTGTCAACCGTATTTAACGATGTCAGCAGTTTGCGCAATATCCAAACCCGATTCAATGTCTCCCCATCCAGCAGAAGCTCTTCTTTGCGCGTACCGGAACGCTTGATATCAAACGAAGGATATACACGCTTGTCCGCCAGGCGTCGATCCAGCTGAATTTCAGCATTGCCGGTACCTTTAAATTCCTCGAAAATAACTTCGTCCATGCGGCTGCCCGTATCAACCAGTGCCGTCGCAATGATGGTCAGACTGCCGCCCTCCTCAATATTCCTGGCGGCACCAAAAAACCGCTTGGGTCGTTGCAATGCGTTGGAATCCACACCACCGGATAGGATCTTGCCGCTGGGAGGTACCACCGAATTGTAGGCCCTGGCCAGCCGGGTAATGCTGTCCAGCAGAATGACGACATCTTTTTTATGTTCAACCAGACGCTTGGCCTTGTCGATCACCATCTCGGCTACCTGGACATGCCGCTCTGCCGGCTCGTCAAATGTTGAACTGATGACTTCCGCAGCCACAGTCCGTTGCATATCGGTGACCTCCTCCGGCCGCTCATCAATCAGCAAGACAAAAGGCACCACATCCTTATGGCTGATGATAATAGCGTTGGCAATACTTTGCAACAGCATGGTTTTGCCGGATCGAGGTGGCGAAACAATCAAGCCCCTTTGCCCGAAGCCCATGGGGATCATCATATCCATGATCCGGGTGGAATAGTTTTCGGGATCGGTTTCCAGACTAATTTTGCGATCCGGATAAAGCGGTGTAAGATTGTCAAACAGGATCTTGTCGCGGGCGACTTCCGGATCTTCAAAATTAACGGCCTCTACCTTCAGCAAGGCGAAATAGCGCTCGGATTCTTTGGGCTGTCTGATCTGACCCGAAATCGTATCGCCGGTTCTTAGATTAAAGCGCCGAATCTGGGACGGGGAAACATAAATGTCATCCGGTCCCGGCAAATAATTGGAATCCGGTGATCTTAGAAAACCAAATCCGTCGGGCAGAATCTCAAGCGTACCTTCGCCGAAAATAAATCCGTTTTTTTCAATCTGGTGTTGCAGCAGGGCAAACATCAGCTCCTGCTTGCGCATTCCGGCGGCGCCGTCAATTTTGTACCGTTTGGCCATCTGAGTGAGTTCGCTGATTTTTTTCTCTTTAAGTTCTACGATATTCATCAAGTTCTTCCTCTTTAAGTTAAAATTCAGGTGGGCTGTATCTGCCACCTGAGACAGGATTATTTTTAAAGCATTAATCCTCAAGCTGTTGCTGAAAGGTTTTTGAGAAATATGCTTTAAGTTTTATTATTAAACGCTTCCCAGCACTATCGCATTATACCGACACGCATGCAGGTTATCCTTGTGATAAACCATTTCGATGTTATTCGTAGCTGAAAACGTTGCGCATTTGAATAAATATAGGCGTCCCTAAACAGCAGGCTTATGGATTGGATCCATGTCGGTTTTTAAGGAGGTATATGAGTGTCAGTGATTTTAAGCTAGAAGAATATTATTAAGTCCTCACAATCTGGTGGGCTATGCCTTTGATCTGATAGTATAAAAATTATATCATTATGGGAATCCTGTCAAGCAGTTTGTACGATTTTTAAGCACTTTAGCGGAAACAAGCAGCAGGTCGTTTTTAAATTCAACCATAG
>JASFIX010000497.1:0-3938 GCA_050122435.1 Desulfobacterales bacterium | reverse complement strand
TTATTCCTTTTTCGCTGGCTTGCCCGCGATGCAGGCAAATTCGCAGCGTCTGCAATATTTGATACGTTTGCCCGTTTCATCCGTGCCTTGCGCTGGCAGGATTTCAGCGGCATCAATATCCTTTTCCATCTGGATGTTACATGTTGCCCTGCTGAAGCAGCCGTTGCGGCCGGGAAGGGTCAGCATCCCCATTTCGATGGATGAAAAAACGATATCGCCGTAAGCCTTTTGGGGACAGACCTTTCGACACGGTTCCTTGCAGCCGTCGCAGGGATCAAACTGAACCGGGCCGGTCGGTTCAACTTCCGATTCCAGAATCATGGCCCGCAGGCGAACTCCTCGTCCCAGAAAAGAACCCAAGGTGTTGCGTGTTTTACTAAACCAGGAGGCAATCGAAACAATTCGACTTTCCGACTTTTTAGAGCTGTTTTTAAATCAGGTGACAGGCCGCGTAATGCTCTTGACTCACTTCAATCATTTCAGGGATTTCCTGGCTGCAGACTTTTAAGGCGTGCGGGCATCGTGTCCGAAACGTACAGCCGGATGGCGGATCTGCGGGATTGGGGAGGTCACCTTGCAATATCGTCCGCTCAATGGCCGCCTTGGGATCCGGGATAGGAATAGCGGACAGTAAGGCCTGGGTATAAGGATGACGAGGCCTGTTGTAGATATTGTTTCCAGGAGCAATTTCTACAATTTTCCCCAAATACATGATGGCCACTCGATTGGATATGTGCTCGACAACTGCTAGATCATGGGAAACAAACAGATAGGACAGCTGGTATTCATCTTGTAAATTTACCAATAGGTTAATGATCTGCGCCTGAATGGACACATCTAAAGCTGAAACCGGTTCGTCAGCAATGATGAGTTTGGGATTCAGGGTAAGTACCCGGGCAATGCCGATTCGCTGGCGCTGTCCCCCGCTGAATTCATGCGGAAACCGTTTCATATAGTCCGCTTCCAGGCCAACCTTGCCCAACACCTCCACAACCTGATCCGCTCTTTGGGCTTTATTACCTATGCCGTGAACCAGCAGCGGCTCCCCGACAATATCCCCTACGGTCATGCGTGGATTTAGAGAAGCATATGGGTCCTGAAAAATCATCTGAGCATTGCGCCGAAACGCCTTGAGCTCATGTTCCTTAAATTTGGCAACATCCTGTCCTTCGAAATAAATTGACCCCGAGGTCGGCTCGATGAGCCTTAGAATTGCACGACCGGTGGTGGTTTTACCGCAACCCGACTCCCCCACCAATCCAAGGGTTTCGCCCTTTTTGAGAGAAAAGCTGACGCCGCTAACAGCATAAACGTGGCGGGTTTCCTGGAAAAAATTGGTTTTTTTCAAAGAAAAAGACTTCACCAGATCATTAACGTTTAGTAAAAGATTATCCATTTTTTGTTCTACGGATGCAGGCAACAATATGGCCTTTGTTTATTTCTGTTAATTTAGGGCTTTCTTTGTAACATTGTCCGATCACTTCAGGACACCGATCCGCAAATTTGCACCCCGTGATGTCCCGGTAGGGAGGCGGAACCACCCCTTTAATTTCTTGCAAAAACTTTTCCTCCCTTCCCAATACGGGCAACGACCGCATCAACGCCATCGTATAGGGATGGCTCGGTTTTTCAAAAAGAGATTCGACATCAGCCTCTTCGACTTTGACGCCGGCATACATTACCACTACCCGCTGGGCGCTTTTTGCAATGATACCCAGATCATGGGTAATCAAAATCATTGCCATCTTAAATCTTTCTTTTAATCGCAAAATAAGATCAAGGATCTGGGCTTGAATCGTAACATCCAGGGCGGTTGTGGGTTCATCGGCAATCAACACATTGGGATTACACCCTAATGCCATGGCAATCATGGCCCGCTGGCGCATCCCTCCGCTCAACTGATGTGGGTATGCGCTTAAAACTCTTTTCGGTGAAGGTATCTCGCAGGCTTCAAGGATCTCAACAGATCGACTTTGCGCCTCTTTTCTTGAAAGATTTTGATGTAATTTAAAGATCTTGGATAATTGGTAGCCGATGGTAAAAACCGGGTTCAAAGAGGTCATCGGCTCTTGAAATATCATGGAAATCAGATTGCCGCGGATATCCCGCATCCTTTTCATGGGAAGTTCCAATAAATCTTGATCTTTAAACCATATTTCGCCGGAAACAATTTCACCGGGGGGTATGGGTATCAGCCGCAGAATGGTAAGCGCGGAAACACTCTTCCCGCAACCGGATTCGCCCACAACACCGAGGGTCTCGCCCGGATACACATGATAACTCAAATTATCCACTGCTTTGGCGACACCATCCGGCGTGTGGAAATAAGTCCGAAGGTCTTTAATTGATAAAACCGGTTCTTTCAGATTCATCTCTGTCAAATTAAATCATGCTTTTTGGAACCGCCAGCGGATCTTAGGATCCATGGCTTCACGAATTCCATCACCAACTAGGTTAAATGCTAAAACAGTTAAGAAGATAGCGGCCCCTGAAAATGTTGAAATCCACCACTGTGTCATAAAAAATTCACGGCCGTCGCTCACCATGACTCCCCAGTCTGCTGTCGGCGGTTGGCTTCCCAGGCCCAAAAATCCTAAACTGGCCAGAGCCAGAATAATAAAACCCATATCCAGGGTCGCCTGAACGATAATCGGCGAAATACAGTTGGGCAGTATATGGCGAAACATGATTCGCCAGCGGGACACACCGATCGCTCTGGCAGATTCAACAAACTGCATCTCTTTTAAGGATATAACCTGGCCGCGCATCAGACGTGTGTACCAGGGCCACCATGGTATGCAGAGCGCTATCAGAGCGTTTAAAAGACTAGGGCCCAATGATGCAATAATGGCTACGGCCAGCAGAAGAGACGGGAAGGCAAGAATCATGTCGGCAGATCTCATGATAATTTCATCGATTTTACCTCCGAAATAACCGGCGATCAGCCCCAGCGGCACCCCGATTGACATCACAATTAGAACCACCACAATAGCAGCCTTCAAAGAAACACGGGCTCCGAAAATAATGCGACTGAGTATATCACGACCGAGATTATCGGTGCCCAAAAGATGTTTGGCACTCGGTGCAGCCAATCGTTCCTCAAGATTTGATAAACCTCTGCCTTGATCCGGATAAGGTGCGAGAAAAGGAGCAAAAAAGGCGGTCATCATCAGGATGAAAATAATCACTGAGCCGAAAGTGGTCAGCGGATTCTTGAAGATCAAATTCATCCCCCGCAATAAATCTCTGCGCCTGCTTGCTTGATTTCGTTTGTTTTCTTGATTCTTCATGATGATCTTCAGCCCAAACGTATGCGTGGATCAAAAACCGCAATTAGAATGTCGACAATCAAATTGACCACCACATAAAACAGGGCCATCAGCATGGTAACACCCATGATGACGGGATAATCGTTGAGGAAAATCGCTTTCGTGATATAGCTACCGATACCGGGCCAGAAAAAAATAAGCTCAATGTATAATGTGGCCGTCAACATGAAGGCAAAAGAGAGGCCCGCCGTGGTTATGGTTGGACCCATGGCATTTTTCAACGCCTGAAAAAATAAAATCTCTTTTTCCGAAACACCGACTGCTCTGGCTGTTGTGATATAATCCTCCCGCAGCACCTCAAGCATGGTTGATCTGGTCATCCGGGCAATCAGCCCCAAGGAAAAGCAGGACAGGGTGATTGCAGGAAGTACGAGGTGAGATAAAGCACTTTTAAATGCCGGCCAATTACCGGTAAACAGAGCATCGAGAACATAAAAACCGGTAATCTTCTCAATGGGATTTATCAGACCCACCACCGTGTCGATACGCCCACCAATCGGAAAAAGGCCCAGCCACCTGAAAAAAACGATCTGAAAAATCATGGCCAACCAGAAAGAGGGCAGAGACACATCTGCTACGGAAAAGAACCGTATCAAATGGTCCACAATA
>JASFIX010000496.1:0-3945 GCA_050122435.1 Desulfobacterales bacterium | reverse complement strand
ATATAGCCATAACGGTCGAGGCAGTCCGGTTGTCTATCGATTTCAGCTCCGTACATGCTGACACCTGAACACTGACACCTGACACCTTGAGATATGAAACCTGACACCTTGAGAAGGGATAGCAGATGCAGACCTACGTGACACTTAAATCAATAATTATGGCGCTGGCGCTGATCGGCGCATTCGGCTATTTCTTTGTTCGTGCCCGTCATCTGTATCGCCTGATGCGATCGGTTGAGGGGCAGACGGACTTCAAACTCGACCGGATCGGTGAGCGGGTTAAAATTCTTTTTACCGACGTACTGGGTCAATCCAACGTCAGGCGCAAACCGCTGATCGGCACGGCGCACATGCTGATATTTTTCGGATTCCTGGCCATCCAGCCCCATTCGCTGATGCTGATGATCCAGGGCGTTTTTCCCGCTTTTGAGCCGGGCCACGCAATCCCATCAATTTACCGTCTGTATTTGTTTGTGGCCGATATTCTGGCTGTTTTGGTTCTGGTGGGATTTGCCTATGCCCTGTATCGCCGCGTGGTGGTCCGCCCCAGCTACCTGACCATGGGCACTGATGCGAATCTGATCATCCTGTTTACCTGCGTCATCGTCATCACCTTTCATTTGATCAATGCCTTCCTGACGCTTTTGCCCACAACCACCGGATCTTCATTCACCTACGCCGGTGCGTTTCCGATTTCAGACCAAGTGGTCACGCTGTTTAACCTCAAGGCCCTATCACCGGCGGGAATCCGAAGCGGTTACGAAATCAGTTACTGGATCCACATCGCCACGATTCTCGGCTTTCTAATCTACATCCCCGGTTCCAAACATCTGCATTTGCTGGCGGCCGTCCCCAATGTCTTTCTAAAACCGCTCGAGCGGCCCAAAGCCATGGTCAAAACAGATATCGAAGATGAAGAAGCGGACACCTTCGGGCTGGGGAAGGTGAGCGAACTGAACTGGAAAAATGTCCTCAATCTTTACGCCTGTACCGAGTGCGGACGCTGCGAAGAACAATGTCCGGCCAGTTGCACCGATAAACCCCTTTCGCCCAAAAAAGTAATCCATGATTTTAAAGTCGATCTGTTGGCCCAGGCGGAAGCCATCATGACCCAAAACTTCGATTCGGTTGAGCCGATTGTGCGGGAAGGGGCACCGGTTACCGGAGATGTCATCTGGTCGTGCACCACCTGCCGTGCATGTGAAGATATCTGCCCGGTAAACATCGAACAGCTTGACTTTATCCTTGAAACCCGTAAGCATCGCGTGCTCATGGAAGCGGATTTCCCACCGGAAATGCAGGAAACCTTCACCAATCTTGAGAACCAATTCAACCCGTGGGGGTTCAGCAGCGACAGTCGGGCCGATTGGTGCAAAGGCCTGGATGTGCCCCTGATGACAGACAACCCGGATGCCGAGCTGCTCTATTTTGTCGGCTGTTCGGGGTCCTTCGACGACCGTGGCAAGAAAATCGCCCAGGCCATGGCCCGGGTGCTGCGGAAGGCGGATGTCAATTTTGCCATTCTGGGACCGGAGGAAGCCTGCAACGGCGATGTCGCTCGTCGGGCCGGCAATGAATATATCGCTCAGATGCTGATGATGCAAAATGCTGAAGTGCTCAATCAGTACAAACCCCAAAAGATCCTTACCGGTTGTCCCCACTGTTACAACATTATAAAAAACGAATACCCCCAGTTCGGTGCCAGCTACGAGGTTGTACACCATACCGAATTGCTGTTGGAACTGTTTCATCAGGGGCGCTTGAAAGCTTCAAACGGCAAAATGGAAGCGTTGACCTTTCACGACTCCTGCTACCTGGGGCGCTGGAATGGTATTTATCAGGCGCCTCGGGATTTACTGTCTTCGGTAAACGGCGGTTCAAAGCCGATTGAAATGCCCCGTGCGGAATCCAAAGGATTTTGCTGTGGGGCCGGTGGTGCCAGAATGTTTATGGAGGAAACCATCGGCAAGCGCATCAACGAAGAGCGTGCCGAAGAAATAATTGCTACAGGCGTGAAGACCGCGGCGGTAGCGTGTCCGTTTTGCACAACCATGCTGCGGGACGGCCTCCTGGAAAAAGGATCAGAGGTACAGGTGAAGGATGTCGTTGAAATCATCGACGAGGCCACTTCCTGAACATCATATGTTTATCGTTGTAAATCGTATTAAAATTGTATACAAGCCATTAGTCATCATCTCAATGGCCTGTTAGGGACTAAGGAGGGCAAATGATTATCGTAGGGGAATTAATTAACGCCAGTCGCAAAAAAATCGCTGAGGCAATCGAGAACCAGGATACGGAAACCATTCAAACCATCGCCAAGGACCAGCACGAACACGGCGCCAATTACATAGACGTCAATGCCGGTGTATTCGTTGGCAAGGAGCCGGAATACCTGCAATGGCTGACGACAACGGTACAGACGGCTGTCGATGGTCCCTGCTGCATCGACAGTCCGGATCCCAAGGCGATTGAATCCGCACTTAGCGTCCACAAAGGCACACCCATGATCAACTCCATATCACTGGAAAAAGAACGCTACGAAGCGCTGTTGCCGATTGTCGCCGGCACGGACTTCAAAGTCGTGGCGCTTTGTATGAGTGATCAGGGCATGCCGCAGACCACGGATGAGCGTATGGGGATCGCAGAGGAACTGGTCAACAGCCTGGTTAAAAACAATGTGCCGGTAGAAAATATCTATGTCGACCCGCTGGTCCAGCCGATCTCCACGAATGACAATTTTGGCGTTGAATTTTTAAATTCGATAGAACAGATTAACAAGACATTTCCCGGCATCCATACGGTTTGCGGGCTTTCTAACATCTCTTTTGGCCTGCCCGAGCGTAAGTTTTTGAACCAGACGTTTATGGTCATGGCCATTGCCAAAGGGTTAGACGGAGCCATCGTCGATCCGCTGGACAAGAAAATGATGGCGAACATCATTGCCGCTGAAGCGCTGGCCGGCAACGACGAATGGTGTTCCGCCTATCTGGACGCATACCGCAAAAAGAAGTTTGAATTTTAAAACGAAGTTGCATATTGCAGTTAATAATCAGGTGCGAAACCAAAGGAGGCATAAATCATGAGTGAACTGCTTGGAAAAATGGCTGAGTCTTTGATTGCCGGCAAGATCGATGAGGTAGTAGACCTGACCAAGGAAGCGCTGGATGGCGGAGCGGCACCGGCGGATATATTGGATCAGGGCCTATTGGCGGGCATGGATGTTGTCGGGCAGCGCTTCAAGGCGGAAGAAATGTTCATCCCCGAAGTATTGCGGTGTGCCAAATGCATGCATGGTGCCATGGAAATCTTAAGGCCGCTGCTGGCCGAGACCGGCGTAGAATCCATTGGTACACTTATCATCGGCACGGTCAAAGGTGACTTACATGACATCGGCAAGAATCTGGTGGGTATGATGTTCGAGGGGGCCGGATTTAACGTGGTGGACCTGGGCATTGATAAAGAACCCCAGGTGTTCGTGGATGCGATCAAGGAACACGGCGCCAAGCTGGTCGGGATGTCCGCTCTTTTGACCACCACTATGCCTAAAATGGGTGAAACCATTAATGCCATTCAAGAGGCAGGAATCAGGGATCAGGTCAAAATACTGGTGGGCGGCGCTCCCATAACAGCGGCATTCGCTGAAGAAATTGGTGCCGACGGCTATGCCTCAAACGCAGCCAGCGCTGTTGAAAAAGGAAAAGAGTTGATCGGCCGCTAGTTTGCCGCTCAATTGTATTATTAAACCCTTGGTTTTCGGGTAGCCGAAATTAACGAGCCGGCCGGATCAAAGCACAGAACCGGTCGGCTCCTTCTTTTAGGTTGGCCCGTTGGGCCCGTTGAGCCAGTTAAGCCGGTTATAATCGGAAAAAAATCTTATTCTTCAACCGGCTAACGGGCAACTGGCTCAACCGGCTCAACGGACTTAACGGGCTCAACGGGCTC
>JASFIX010000495.1:0-3949 GCA_050122435.1 Desulfobacterales bacterium | reverse complement strand
GGGGGACAAGACGGTTTTAGAACCGAATATGACGTTTCATATGATCCTGGGGATGTGGATGGACGATTGGGGCTTTGAGTGCAGCGAATCTTTTCGCGTCACCGATGATGGCCATGAAACGTTTGCCAATTTTCCGCGCAAGCTTTTTATAAAGGAATAAGGAATAAGGCACAACGATCTTTACAAACTGCCGATTGAGACTAGAATTTAAATAATGTTATCTTATCCAGTTCCAGGGCAACCCAGATCAAAATTGCAATCCAGGCAATGAATAGGACGAATCTGTAAAATCTGATAACCATAAAAGCATTCGGATTGTGATGGTATTACGGTTTTTGTTTAACCAAAAAATTCAGTACTAATTTTTCATATAGAAAAATTGATTTACATTTGGCCTTATTTTCAAATCGTAAATCGCCTGCCGATTCAGAGAAAATAAGGCGTTTTCCGCAAAATCTCCTTTACCAAACATTCGATCCATAATCCGATTCAATTGGCTCCTTAGAACGCCATAAGAATAATGCTGTTTGGCGATTTCATAATTTCGATTCACCATTTCTGCTGTTTTTTCCGGTGAATCCAAAATTTTTCTGACCTCCTGCACGGTTTTGGTCGTTACCTCCCCATCCATCTTGACTAAATCGAATCCCTTGGGCTCGATATCGCTCACAAAGGTGGCATAGCGGTTTACGAGCAGCGGCTTCTTGAAGTAAACGGCCTCTAAAAAGGCGTTGCCAAATCCTTCATAAAGACTGGGGAAGGTCACAAAATCGGCATGAGCGTAAACATTCCAGAGGGAATGCCCATTCACATGATGCCCCGGATGAAGCCATGGACTCGATATAGATTTTTGGGCCAGACGCAGATCTACGCCATGCTTGAGGGCGTAATTTTTTATCCATTCGGCATATTCCCAGCCTTCATCGCCCGCATTGTGTGAAATGAGCAATTTATAGTGCGGATCTTTCAGATTATCGACCAGGTCAATGGCATGCTCAATCCCTTTTCTGCGTACAATGCGTGTGGGCTGCAGTATGGTTTTGTGGCCTTGCTTCAGTCCGAAGGATTCAAGAAAATGTTTGTAATCGCGGTGATGGAAGGGTTGGGGATTGTCGAAATCGAGTACATTGGGGATGATGGTTGCCTTAATGCCTCGACGACGGATAAGGTCAAAGCGTGCCATGGAATTAATAACAACATGCTGGATGCTGGGTAATCTGGGTGGAAAGAAATTGTGCAGATAATCTCCCACGGCATTTATGCGTAAACGATTTCTTTCCCAGAAAAAATCGTGATGATGGGCGATGGTGGGAATCTGAGTTTCTGCAATCAGCTCTGATAATGCCAGACCAAGCGGAATGTTCAAGGGAATCGCGAGCGCATTTTCGACAATCAAAAGGTCGATATTGAATCGAGCGATGAACTCCTGAAGCCGGGCGTTTATGATGTTTTTCAGATTTTCAACGGAGGCACTGACCGAAGCGGCTCTCTCTGTTTTTCCAAAAACCTGTCGGTTTATCCACTGATTATAATGGTGCTTAAAATGGGCTTCAGGAGCCAGATAACTTTTTTCCGGATCTCTATCCAGCTCACCGCCAAACCAAAAACAGCTGTACCCTTCGGTTTCTAATACATCCGCCCACTTGCCGGCTTCTAGAGAAACACCGTCTATTCCCGCTAAACGTGTTGAAACAAAACCGATATTTTTAGACATCACAATATTACCTCCGCCCAGAGCTTTTGCTGACTTGCGCGGGACCAACCCGGCAACTGCCGCTGCCACGCATAAAAGGCAAGCGGGTTAAACCATTCACAAAGATGGATAATTGGGAAACGACTGGCGGGTTTAATTGTTGAATCTAGGTGGTAATGTGATGTAATTCCTCAGAGGAGCATTGGAACGGGAAACAGTATTAAAATCCCATATCACCCCCTGAAACTGAACTTTGCAAATATCATGCTAAACCCGGTTGTTTCTACGAAAATTAATTTATATTGATTTCAGCTAGTTATAATTGATATGGCGTTGAGCTATCTCACGGTGTGGTAACCGGTTGCCCTAAATTATGTAATAAATTTCACAATTTAAAACATCAGCAGATCTAAATGGTAAAAAGACATTCAGCGGTATGGGCTTGACGCGGATGCCGTTTGGAACTAAATCTTAAACATCCTTTTACTTTAACGTTCCTTTTTTGCCCCGGCTCAAAACAAGAGGAGTTATCGAATGACATATGAAGAGATCATCCGGTTCCATGGGCATGAGTGTCCCGGGCTTGCCATAGGGTATAAAATGGCAACTGCTGCAATGGAAAGTCTTGAATCGCTGAGGTCTGAAGACGAAGAACTTGTGGCAATCGTCGAGAATGATGCATGTGGCGTCGACGCGTTGCAGTGTGTCTGTGGCTGTACGTTTGGCAAGGGCAACTTGCTGTTTCGTGATTACGGGAAGCAGGTCTATACTGTCTATTGTCGATCAACGCGATCCGGTGTCCGTGTGCATTTTCACGGCAAGGGAATTCCGGAAGATCTGCAGGAAGACCGAAGTGCACTTGCCAAATGGATTCTGTCTGCTTCCAACGACAGTGTCCTTTCAGTTACACCGATAACCATTCCCGAACCTGAACGCGCCAGGATCAGAAATTCAATCCCCTGTGACTTATGCGGTGAGAACGTCATGGAATCGCGGATCCATCAACTGGATAACAAGTCGTTCTGTATTCCCTGTTACGATAAGCAAAAAAGGTCAGAGCAAGACCCTTCAGTGTAAGCAGTTATACTGCCTTGTTTGATATCATTTAACATTCCATGCTTCAGAACACACTCGACGCTTATACCTGGGCAGGTGTATTTAAAATAGTCAAAAAAGTTTACCAGACCTGGTTAACCTGAAATAATGCCATATCGCCCCCAAAAACTGCCACAGACTGCTAAAGTTCGCTCAAAAAGGTTCCGAATATAATGATGGGTTTGCCATGATGATAACCGAGATGCTCATGGTGTTTGTTACCGGGTATCTCCTTACCTGGGACCTCTCTGGCGGAGACGCCCTAAACTTCAAATTTGTAATACCCCGACATGGAAATAGACGACAAATATTCTTTTGAAAATAAACTTGAATACCTCAAATTTCTTCTAAAAATCTCAAGAATGCGAAATCGGGGGGAAGATCCGCCGAAAGTGTTGTTAAAACAAGCCGTTGAAATGGGTCGTTTGGCCGGTATATCTGAAGAAGAGTTAAACAAACTTAGGTTACATTTGAAGACCTGACATTTATTGAATTGGAGTCGATTATATGACGATTTTGACCTACATCGGTATAGCCCTCTTGTGTCTGGGATATATAGGTCTTTTTTGCGTGTCCTTATCCAGCAAAGCTGAACCGGGGCAGAAAAATAAACAATCAATGCCAGGCGCCAAATCCACTGCTAATAATCAACCCCAAAAACATCCATCCAGCTTCACCTATACCAGAACCCGAGGATAAACTCGATTGGAGTTTTGAAACTTTCTTTCAATTTATACCGGCTGACACAACTCAATCGTAATATCTTCAGGGCCTCTAAAGAAGGCGATTTTCAGGTTGGGTAATTCTGTGGGCGGCATGAAAAATGAGAAGCCCTTCGCCGTGAGGTCTTTAAACGCGTATTCGATATCCTCGACTTCCAGGCCGATATGATCGTAGCCGTATGTCGATTGTGAAGCATCGCCAACCATGTGTTCATCTTCTCTGGCAACCCTCAGGTTAATGGTGGTGCCATTTAAATCAAGGGAAGCCCCGTCGGCTGTACCGAATTTTCTCAGGTCGATCAGCTTTGCCTTCAGGACTTCCGAAAAAAAGCGAATCATTTTTTCAAGATCTTTACAGACGACATGGACATGATGAAATCGATATGACATAAGAAACCTCCGAATGAAATGCAGTTGTTAACCAGGGTTTTATAGTTTT
>JASFIX010000494.1:0-3959 GCA_050122435.1 Desulfobacterales bacterium | reverse complement strand
CATCTGTTTTGCTCTATACAGCACGGTTGTAAATTTAGCCAAAGAGCAATCTGTAAAGCTCGAAAAGGCAAACCACCTGAAAGGGTGGGACGCAAAGCCACTGGCCTTAAACCGGGGGATGGAAAGGTAGCAGGGCTGCCGGGCGGGAACAGCACTTCTATTGAGTGCATCTCGGTCGGTTTAGATGTATTTCAACGGAGGTGTTGTTTTGCTAAGGTTCAAGGTTCGGCGTTCAAAGGTTCAAAGGTTTAAGGAAAATCATTTCCTTAAAATACAATCATCAACTCAAAGAATTCAATCCTCACTTTTGAATTTTCATTGCTTTTTCCTACTCTTAATACTTCTACTACTTGCACTGTTTGCTCTGCCAGTGTCTGCTGCGAATGCGGCGTCCGTTGGCCTCGAATGGGACCCCAATACGGAACCCGAACTGGCCGGTTATAAAGTCTACTGGGGCACATCCAGCGGTAATTATACTTCCAATATGGATGTGGGTAATACGACCACCTGCACGATCTCGGAACTTGATGAGGGCAAGACCTATTATTTTGTTGTCACGGCATATGACGACAACAACAATGAGAGCGGTTATTCCAACCAAATATCCTATACGGTTCCGTATAGCGACACCGACGGCGACGGCGTTCCGGATTACCAGGATGCTTTCCCGTCAAACCCGGCCGAAACCGTTGATACCGACGGCGACGGTATCGGTAATAATGCCGATACAGATGACGACGGCGACGGCATGCCGGATACCTGGGAAAACCAATACGGCTTTGATCCGCTAAAAGATGACGCATCTGAAGATGAGGACGGTGACGGCCTCAGCAATCTGGATGAATACCTTGCGGGCACCGACCCGGTAATCCCCCAGGACAACTTTGAACCCGATGCCCCCGTCCTGGCGGCCCCGGACAATCAACAGGTGGTGGAGTTAACTCCGGAACTCAGAACCGGTGGTTTCTTTGATCCTAATTCCGGTGATTTTCACTCTGCAACCCAGTGGCGGATTCACCGAAAATCCGATAATGTCTGCGTCTTCGATATTACCAGCGAATATTCTCTGACGCAGATAGATGTGCCCAAACTGATTTTAAGTGATGAAACAGACTATACCTGGCAAGCCCGGCATTATGACAATCACGGCACACCATCGCAATGGTCGGTCAGCAGGTCGTTTACTACCCAGGCCGATCCCAACGACACAAACAACAATGGAATCCCCGACGAGCAGGAGGTAACAACACCTACAGACCTGGACGGAGACGGTAACTGGGATTCCGATCAAAATACAATCAAATGCGTCGTAACCGGCGAAGACCAATACATAGGTATCAGTTTCAACGGCTCCAGCACGGTTGTCGGAATCGAGTCCATCTCTGCCGAAAACGAAAACGGTACCAATACTTATGCCAGCGCGGCCAGCACCCCGGACCATTTCCCGTTTGGATTGATCAATTTTAAATTAATCGTGGCTCAACCCGGTGATCAGGCTGAAATCACCATCTATTTTTCCGAGCCCGCGCCGCAAGACGGCCGCTGGTTTAAATATGACCCCATCGAGGCCACCTGGACCGACTACAGCAGCCAGACTATTTTCAGCGAGGACCGCTACTCGATAACCCTGTACCTTGAAGACGGCGGAGATGGGGATGCTGACGGAATTGCAAACGGAATCATCGTCGATCCATCAGGGGTCGGCGTTTCAGCTTCCTCGATTGACTCCAGTGGCTCCAGCGGCTCCAGCGTTTATGAAGAAGTTGCCAACTTTTCCGGCTGTTTTATTTCCACCGCGTCTTCTCCGGAAGGGCAAAAACGGGCAAGCTCCGTCTGGCAGGTAATCCACGGCCGGGAGCTGGCTTTTGGGCTGGTGCTGTTAGTGCTGCTGAAGGTCATGACGGTCGTACTGAAACGATCCAAACAGCGGTGGGAAGAGATCCAGCGGCGCTACGAGATGTACCATCAGCACGGCACCCGTTTCACCGCAAGGGGTCTTGTTGGTCCGAAAAGGGTGAAAAGGGTTCTGCGGCAGTCGCCGCCGGGTTCAAAGGTTCAACGTTCAAAGGCTTAGAGGTTCGAGGCTTTCACTGGGGGTGGTTCAGGTACCGGATATCATGCATTTTTTTTCAGACAGGATTTACAGGATTACTTGGATTTTTTATTTTGGCCGCTCCCCGGAAGGGGGCGGCCAAACATCTATCGCCTGCGGCGAATAAAATTGGAAAATGTAATATAGTAATTAGAGCAGTTGGTCTTTGTAGGAATAAACAAGTATGGCAGGATAATTAAATTTATAAATCATATTATTCCGCTGAAAGCGGATTGGGTATTTTCAGTTTCTTCTGGAAACTGAAAATGGGAAAAAAGAATCTTGTAAATCCTGTTGATCCTGTCTAAATAAAGCACAAATAAAATGGTATAAAACTCAAAGCTAGAGTGAGGGGAACTGAAGGAGGAGAAAGGCGGTTCGAAAATGAACCGCCTTTTTTATTTGACAAAACAAAATATTCTAATTATGGTATTCATAATATATCATACCAAACGGGAGTATAAATAATGAGTACACAAAAAGTGGCAATTACAGTGCCTGCCGAATTGGTTGCAATAATCGATGATATCAGCAAGCAGAAAGGGATGTCTCGCAGCAAATTGATATCAAATATTCTTATGGAAAAAATACTAAATGAAAAGGAAAAGCAAATTAAGGCCGCATACAACAGAGTCTTTTCGGATGCCTTAATCTTAAAAGAGCAAATCGATACCGCCACATGGTTTGAAGGAGCCGGAAGCAAAAAGGGGCAGGAATGGTAATTCGCAAAGGATCGATTTACTGGGTCGATTTTTCGCCGGGCAAAGGCTCAGAGCCCACGGGCCGCAGGCCCGGCCTGGTAATTCAGAACGATATATTAAATGGCAGCAACCTCAATACGGTCATCATGCTGGCAATAACCTCAACCATGAAGTTCGGCGAACTGCCCGGAAACGTGGTCTTACGAAAAGGTGAGGCGAATATCCCAAAGAAGTGCGTAATCAATGTCACTCAAATCAAATCAGTGGATAAGCAAAGCATCAAGGAAAAGATTGGGACATTATCCAAAAAAAGAATGGACGAGATCCACGAAGGTTTGAAGCTCGTAATGAACCTTTCATAAAGATCGGAAAAGCCGTTAAACGGATTTACAGATGGCTCTAAATTAACCGCAGACTTACGCAGACGCTCGCAGACAGTTTTTTTTCCTTGCCGACCTGGCAAGGAAAAACCTGCATGCCCTATGGGCAAACAGGTTTACAAAAGATAGGAAACAAGGATAGCAGGTTTAAATAGCAGAAGATTTTATACAGGCACATTATTTTTTTAATCGCGAAGCGATTGGAAGTTTTGGCCGAGCAGGTCGCTCGGCCAAAGGTCTGCGTCTGTCTGCGGTTAAAATATTAAAACTGACCGTTCCTCCTCCGCCGGTGCGGGAAATAAGCCAACAAACCGGCAACAACAATCCCGATTAGAGCAGCAAACCCGAAGTCCGCGTCTTCGGCGGCGGAATTGATAAAACAACTGATGAATACGACCGTACCGGAGCCATCATGGGTGGGTGGTTTTTCCTCTTCCTCCGTTGTTCCGCTAACTACTGTATGAACCCCGGAAAAATGGTACACCTGCACTTCGATCAGGGCCGGGTAGTTATCGGGGTGATCGACCCTGGAGCCGGGCACCATCCACCCTTCCCCACCGGCAAGAACATTGCCGTCGGCATCCACAGCCGACAGCCACTGAGTGCCGTCATGATATGCCAGGCCGACTGAAAAAATATCCGCCTCTTCCGGGACCGGGATAAGCAACTTGACCGGGGTATCAAACACCGTGTGCGGTAACAGGCTAAGGGGCATGCCAACAGTCTCAGAGCCCTCTATGTTGACTTTTTCAATTCCATTATAAGGCCCAAAATGCGGTGTCAGCG
>JASFIX010000493.1:0-3960 GCA_050122435.1 Desulfobacterales bacterium | reverse complement strand
GAGTACATCAAACCCAAAAATCTAAGTGATCTCCATCGTGTTATGGCGGAATATGAAGCACGCGCCACGGTGATCGCCGGGGGCACCAATTTAATTCCTGACATGAAAAATGGTGAAAAAGCGCCCGAGCTTCTCCTTGATATCAGCGATCTGACGGAGCTTTCTTACATCCGTGAGGACAACGGCAGTATCGCCATTGGCGCAGCAACCACCATCGCCGATATGGCCGCAAGCCCGGTTTTGCTGGATAGCAGCCCCATACTGGCTTCTGCCGCCAAACAACTGGGCAACCCGCTAACCCGCAACCGGGCGACGGTGGGCGGCAACCTGGCCAATGCGTCCCCCTGTGCTGATACAGCACCGCCGTTGCTGGCACTGGATGCATCGGTTGAAATTTTAAGTCCGGGAGGAAAAACGAGGCAGGTCCCCCTGAGCAAATTTTTTAAAGGATATAAGTTTACGGATCTCGTTAAGGGAGAGGTCCTCAGCGGCATTATCGTTCCCAAACCGAATGATTCCACAAAAAGCAGTCACACCAAAATCGGCCTGCGAAACGCCGCATCCATCTGTGTTGCCAGCATTGCCGTGGCTTTGGACATGGATGGTAAGACCTGCCGCAAGGCCCGGGTCGCAGCCGGGTCGGTTGCCCCCATCCCGATGCGGGTCACCCGTGTAGAAAAACTACTGGAAGGCAAAGAAATTAATGCGGCGCTTTTAGAAGAATGCATGGCGGCCGTCAAAGAGGAAATATCACCGATCAGCGATATTCGGGGCTCACTGGAATATCGGTCCTATGTGACATCGATGATTCTAAAACGTAATATAGAAAGTGCTTTAAAGTAGGAGATTTGAAGTATGAAAACCTATACGGTCGAAATCAATGTCAACGGAGAATGGCAAAAAGCGGAAGTGACCGCGCACGATACGCTTCTGGACCTCTTAAGGGATCGTTTTGGCGCCTTCGAGGTAAAAAACGGTTGCGCTCAAGGTGATTGTGGCGCCTGCACAGTCATTGTGGACAATAAAGCGGTCAATGCCTGTCTGACGCTTGCCTTACAGGCCAACGGCAAAACCGTAACGACCCTAAAAGGCGTCGGCACCGCGGATCATCCGCACCCGCTTCAACAAAGTTTTGTCGAACACGGTGCCATTCAGTGCGGTTTCTGTACACCGGGGATGGTGGTATCCGCAAAGGCGTTGCTGGATAACAATCCTAAACCGACCCGCATAGAAATCCGTGAGGGAATATCCGGGAATCTATGCCGGTGTACCGGCTATAACAAAATCATCGAAGCCATCGAGGATGCATCCTTAAAGGGCGAAAAATAAAATCGGAGAGAAGAAGATGCTTGATAAACTAAAGGAAAAACCAGCGGTCAAGCAAGATTACCGTATCATTGGTAAACCCGTTGCGCGGCATGATGCCTGGGGTAAAGTTTTTGCTGATACGAAATATGCCAATGACTATACATTGCCCGGCATGCTTTATGCCAAGGTACTGCGAAGCCGATATGCGGCTGCCAAGGTCCTGTCCATCGATACCCGTGAAGCGGCAAAATTGGCCGGTGTCGAGGCGGTGATGACAGCCAAAGACGTACCGCATAACGAGACGGTTACGCGATTCGGGCAAACCCATAAAGTAGGCGGATTTGAAGGCCTATACCGCGTTCTGGCGGAAAAGAAGATTCGATTTCGGGGTGAAGCAATTGCCCTGGTGGCTGCCAAGAGCCTGGCAATCGCTGAAGAAGCGCTGGATCTGATCAAGGTCGATTACGAACCCCTCGAAGGCGTTTTTGATCCGGTAGAAGCAATGAAGCCGGGCGCCTACCAGGTCGGGGAAGATGAAAGCAATATTATCTGCAGCTATAAAGTCAGAAAAGGGGATATTACCGAAGGTTTTAATCTGGCGGATGTTATCGTTGAAAACACCTACCGGGTTCCCATGGTGGACCATGCTTATCTGGAACCGGAATCCGGTGTCGCCTGGCTGGATGATGACGGTGTGATTACCATCCGGGCGGCGACCCAGGTGATTGAACATTTCCGCGGCATTGCCGATGTTCTGGGTCTGCCCCACAACAAGGTGAGGGTGATTGCCCCGATGGTGGGCGGCGGATTCGGTGGCAAAGAAGATATTACCGTGGAAACCTACCTTGCCCTGCTGGTCTGGAAGACGGGCAAACCGGTTTCCCTGACCTATACACGGGAAGAATCAATCATTGCCCACAGCAAACGTCATCCCTACGTCATGAAATACAAGACCGGCGCCACCAAAGACGGCAAGCTGGTCGCCATGGAGGCCGAACTGATATCCGATGCCGGCGGCTATGTCTTCTTGAGCCCCTGGGTGCTTTTGTACTCCACCGTAAAGGCCACCGGCCCCTATGACATCACGCATGTCAAGGTCGATACCCATACGGTGCTGACAAACAATACGTTTTCGAGCGCCAACCGCGGATTTGGTGCCCCCCAGCCCTGTTTTGCTTACGAAAGCCAGCTGGATGAGATCGCAAAACGCCTGAATATGACCCCGCTGGAAATCCGCAAAAAAAATTATCTTCATACCGGTGACGCTTTGGCAACCGGCCGCGTGCTGGAGCACGCCGTTGAAACCGAGCAAACGGCCGAGAAGGCCATGGAAGCGCTGGGCGCCCCCTCCCAGCCAAGATCTCCCAGTGAAAAAATAGGTCAAGGACTGGCTTCGAGCATGATGAGCTATGGCCGAATGACCTTCCTGCATGATACCTCCCGTTCCTATGTCAGCCTGGATCTGGATGGCAGTGTTACCATCAAATGCGGCGTTCAGGATATCGGCGGTGGACAGGCATCCTCGTTGGCCCAGATAGCGGCGGAAGTTCTCGGTGTGCCCCTTGAGGATGTCACTGTTTATATTGGGGATTCGGCACTAACCCCTCTGGCCGGGACCACCACCGCCACCCGGCAGCTTTATATGTCCGGTAACGCCACCTACAAAGCCGCCATGGCGGTACGCACCCATTTGCTCAACAAGGCCGCTGATATTCTGGGCACCGCGCCGGAAAACCTCGATATCACAGACAGAGAAATATTTATTAAGCCGGATATATCGTCTGACCCGGACCGTGTCCTGGCATTGGATGAGGTCGTCAAGGCTTGCGCCGCCGATGGCGTGCAGTTGTATAATGTGGCCCAGTTTAATGCCCCGGCCAGAGAGTTGATCGATTTCAAAACCGGGCAGGGACAGGTCTTTGCGGATTTTACCTTCGGGACCCATGCGATGGAGGTTGCGGTGGATGTGGATACGGGCAAAGTGAATGTACTCAAAATCGTTGCCTGCTTTGATGTGGGAAAGGCGATCAACCCCCTGAGTGCCGAGGGACAACTCGAAGGCGGCGCTTTATACGGTCTGGGGTATGGGATGATCGAGGAAGTCATATTGGATAAAGGCAATACCCTGACCCCTTCGCTTGCTGAATATCTCATTCCGACCTCCGTAGACACCCCGGATGTGAAAACCATTATGATCGAATCCGGCGGAGGCGTCGGACCCTTTGGCGCCAAGGGGCTGGGGGAGCCTTCGTGTGTTTCAGTGGCAGCGGCATTTGCCAATGCGGTGGCCGATGCCATCGGGATTCGCATTTATGATTTGCCGGTAAGCGCTGAGAAAATTATTCGTGCATTAGGTAAAATCTAACCTTATTTCAGGTCAAGCCTTTACAAAAGTGCTGTGACATATTTAAGTTGGGTTCTTTAGGCAACGCCTGGTTCACAGGTTCAGCGTTCAAAGGTTCAGAGGTTAGAAAACTGCAGAAATAAGTCATCAGTTCTAAGAGAAACTTGTCCTCTTAAATTCTGAAACCCCTGAACCCTGAACCCAGAACCCAGAACCCAGAACCCAGAACCCTGAACCCTGAACCCAGAACCCGGAACCGTAGGAAGATGAACAAAAAGATCGGTATCATAACCATCGGGCAGTCACCG
>JASFIX010000492.1:0-3969 GCA_050122435.1 Desulfobacterales bacterium | reverse complement strand
TATCCCCTACGCGGGCGGCAGGCTGTGGCATCGTATGCTCTCCTTAATAAACCTAATTTAACTTTATGGGATTTCCTGTCATCGAAGCCGGCCCTGTAGAATTTATTTCGATTAGGGCGCTTTTCAGCATCATTTTTGTAGTCGCCTCTAACTTCATATTATTTGATGCCTTAACTTCAATATTCAACGCCTCAATTTTGACGCTCCCTGACTTAGCTGAGACTTCTATATCATCGGATTCAGAGATAATCTGAATTTTTTGACCGGCACTGTCAACGATCACACTGCGCGTGCCGTCTTTATCGACAATTTCTATTTTTTCGGAGCCCTGAGTATCGTCCAATTTGATGGTATGGCCGCTGCGGGATTTTATAAACCGCCAATTGTTTTGAGTCGGCTGGCCACCATCAGGAGGAGGAGGATCCACCTTGTTCCATACACCTCCCAATATATACGGCCGACGCGCGTCGCCAAGTTCGAAAGCAACCAGGACTTCTTCATTCACCTCGGGCCTAAAGAAGGCCCCTCGCTCGGGGCCAGCCATAAATGTCACCAGTCTTGCCCAGTTACTGATTTGATCCTCTAGATGCGGATATTTAACTTTAATGCGCCCTATATTTTCAGGATCATCAAGATCAATGACGACACCGATGACAATTCCGTTTCCTCTCTGATTTTGCACTATTTCCTCTTAAATCTCTTCGCGGCGGCATTCAAAACGGGTTACATAGCCACCATCGCTTATCGTATGCGTCGTACTTGTAACAAAATACCGCCCACTAAAGCGTTCACCCAAACCGTCAATGTGAACAATACCTCCGGCACGCAGATCCGGCAGTCCGACAACGGATCCACTGCCAGTCACCATATCTTTAGCAATACGCTCTAGGGTCTCTGTGGCCAAAATTTTTGCTTCCTTCTGGCTGAAAATCGGTCTGGTCGCTACAATCTCCTTCCGTTGATTAAAAGCTTTTTCAATAGAAGCTTGACCACCTTTTGACCCGACGCCTTTGGTTCGGATATTGGAGCGTTTGGCAGTGTATTCAATTTTTTTCTTATTTTCATTGTCCCAGCCTCGCACCGTTACTTCACTGACTTGATTTGCAGTTGTAAGGTTGGGTTGAAAATCAATTAGAGAACGACGATAGGTAAGCTTATAAGTTACACGTTGTACATTAACCGAAGGACCGAAAAAAAGGCTGCTCGGTGCAGACTGGCCATCTTCAGCATTTTCAACAACAAAGAGATCGTATCCAATTCGCCTTGCACGCTCCATAAGATAAATAATGTCGTATTGATTATCCTGGAAAAGATATTTATAACGTTCTTCACCACCTTCAGCATTGGCGTCTGTCAAAACAGTTACCCCAAGACGGCTACCAATTTGTTTGGCTATTTCACTATCGGTCATGTTTTCATAAGCATGCGATTTTTGCTGCGTCCTTAACTGGTGGAGCAAATTCAATCCGCTAATTGCAAGTGTTGGAGGGCCGGACGCCGGGAAGGACGGCCGCAATGAGGTGATCTCTCCCGTAATCATCAAGCGCAATCTATCCTTACCGTAATATCCCATCCACAATTCCAACTTTTGACCCGGGTCAAACAAATTTTGATCGCTATATTTGAAAGCTAAGTTCTTAGCATCCCAATTGTTTATCGTAATTTCAAAATTATCGATCTGTTCAATATTGTCTTTATAGGTTACCTGGGTTATGTCACGGATGACCTCTTTTTCAAGAGGTCGGTTACGAAGTTTTACTTCAAAATACGGAACATAGAAATCCTGATCCTTAAATATGGGAATGGCGCTTGTCATGCAGTACTGACCGTGGGTGAAGTGAAGACATCTATTGGCGGTATTCTGAGAACGGTACCGGGTTTTAACCGCCGGGGGTTATCAATGATATCCGCATTTGCGTCAGCGATGCGACGCCATTCGCGGGGATCGTCGTATTCCTCCGCTGCAATGCGATTTAGGGTGTCCCCCTGTTTTACTTCGCGACGCTTTGTGTGATCTGATGATTGTAAATTCAACTCGGAAATCTGTTCTTCCAGATTCTTATATTCACGAAAGGTCACTGAAAGAGTCGCTCTGAGGGGAAGGCCCAACGGACTGAATAGCGTAAATCTCTGTTGCACACTTTCAACAATAGCCTTGAATGATAGTCCCTGTCCCCATGTAAAACGGATCCGTGGTGGCGCATGCGTTTTAGGTTGAAGCTTTACGAGTTGGTATATGGAACGGGTTTTTCGTCGCACATCTGTGGCATTTTCACTCATGCCGTCTTCGGTACTATCAAAATAAAGGTCCAAAGTTAATTTTTCGTTCTGGCCCCTGACGAATTGCAAGATAGGCGAATCTATACCTGGAATCGCTATTTCGGCAATCTGAGCACCTTTATTGAGGCTATACTCCGTAGGATTAAACTGCACCGTAATTAGCTTAGTCAATCCGCGCGAAGGATCTATGGCTTTTTCATCCAATATCTCTATTGTGGCTTTGGTTAATGGCATGAGATATTTCAATCCTCAATTTGCATTTTAGGCATCGCCTCGCGACGCAAACCGGTAGCCTCTTTACCTTGCTTGCCTTCGCGTTGACTTTCTTCTAAACGTTTAAATACGATACGAACCAATTTTTCAATCTGCGCTTCCGACAGAGGTAAGTCACCATCAAAAACTGCTACCTCACTTGTTATGTTCTCTATGTAAACAGGCATAAAATCGTATCTCCTTATTGACGACGCTCCAAACCTCGATGACAAAGCTCCATAGTCTCGACAGCAACGTTGCTTTGCATCGCATTCAAATCAGGGCCCACCCATTTGCAAGGAAATGCCTGGCTGAACTGCCATTCCATTGTTACCTGCCCCCCTGAAGGATCACGCACAATAATGGATCCATTCCGAAAGCGAACTTGCCCCTGGGTAAGTTCGTAATACCAATCCCAGAACACCCGATCCACAATTCCCCGCTTTAAGGTTATATTTGTTTGCTTTGTACGCGTCGGAAATTTCAAAACATGAGTATTCAATCCGCCTTCAACATAATCCTGAACCTCCGTTTCGATCTGGAGACCTGCACACTCACTGAAGCCACCGACGGCCAGATCATCTAATTTTACTTCAAAACGGAATGCTGGAAACGGATCTTTACGTTCTCCAGTTTGAGCCATTTTAAACCTCCGCTATTTCAGATATCTCGGTCCCGCTTTCTGTTTTCCCTATCCTCACAACTACAAACTCCGCCGGCCAGGGTGGTTGCATGCCTGCCAGACAGGTCATTATTCCTAAATTTGTCCGATCCGGTGGATTAGTCGACTCATCACATTTAACGAAATAAGCCTCTTCGGCTGTAACGCCGTCAAGTGCACCACGCTGCCATAAGTCATCAAAAAAACGCCGGACGACCCGATCGATCTCATGCCATTGATCCGGATTATTGGGTTCAAAAACAGTCCACTGAGTCTGTTCTTCAATTGCTTCTGCTATCATAATAAGTAACCGACGGACGTTTATATAATACCACAGGGGATCTGTGCTCAAAGTTCTTGCGCCAGCGAGCCTTATGCCTCGCCCGCTGGTTGATCGAATAACATTAATGTTTTGATCATTTAAATCACCATGCTTTCGTTCATCCACCCAAATTGAAACATCATGGGCGCCTCGTACCTCTTCATTTGCCGGCGGCTTATGAACGCCAACTCTTTGATCAACTCGGGCGAAAATGCCGGCCACATGACCGCATGGTGGAACAGCGCGAAGATCCCCCTCTGATGCCGATTGATCTCTATCGGCTACTAAAATCCAAGGGTAATAAAGGGCAGCAAACTTCGACTGAAATTGGCGCCGATGCGTTATCACTTGTGATAATGGGACCCCCGGTTGCAAGTCATTGAGTTTGGTGTCAAGAATTCCCACGCGATCTTTGAGTTTTTCGCAATGCCGTATCAACGCCAATTGCAAATGA
>JASFIX010000491.1:0-3979 GCA_050122435.1 Desulfobacterales bacterium | reverse complement strand
TAAAAACACCGACATCATAGAGACCAATGATCGTCGCTTGTCCAACGTGATATGGAAATTTCTTGCGTCGGATTGCACCAGTCTGAATCAAGTAAACCGGAAGCAGGAAAGATAAAGTTTCTGCAAAAATTAGAGCATAGAGTGATAAATAAAATTTTGGGGATTTGGATGCTTCATCAACTAATAAATACGCAGCCGTAAACGTTACTATCACAGTAATCAGCCATAAGATTACATATATGGCGATACTCTTGTTTATTTTATTATGCATCTGTTAGCTCTCCTTACTTGGTGAAGGTTTGCCGCATTCTGGACAAAACATCATCTCCGGCTTTAATTCAGCCTTACACCCAGGACATTTCTTCACAATCTGATTGCCGCATTTTGGACAGAATGTATAATTTCCGGTTATCATTTCACCGCACTTTTTACATGTTTGCGGCATATGCTCATTGCATTCGATGCATTTTAAGCTACCTTCAGGGTTGTCGGTCCCACATTTAGGGCAGCAAATAAAAGGATCGCCACATTTGGGACAAAAATTAGAACCCTGCGGGGCCTCAGTTCCGCACTTATCGCAGACAACCCCTTTCGTTTTCTTATCCTTGGATTCTTTAGCACCACTGGGTTTTCCACAAGAGGAACAAAACTTAGCACCTGGCTGGATAACACTATTGCACTCAGAGCAGTGGTGTCCGCCTAATTGGAGGCCCTGTGCCATTTGTCCCATTGCGCCACCCATTGCGCCTCCCATGCCCATACCCATGCCGAGCCCTATGCCGGCTCCCATTAGATCAGCCTGCCCGGAGCCTGGATTGCCGGCAGCTGTTTCCAGGGTGTCGTAGGATCTTTCTTGCTGATAATTGAAACCAACAATATCCATTTCTGCCCGTTTGGCCAGAGCATCCTTTAATTTGACAACTGCCGGATCATCTTCAGGCGTATTAATCGATTTTACGAAAAAATTTATTAACTTGATGCCATATTTATCGAGCCTTGAAGTCATATCAGATTCAAGTGACGACGAAATATCATTGAGGTAGGCTGAAATTTCCAAAATTGATATCTTTTCTTTTATAATTTGCTTGGCGATGGCATTTTTTGCCCGAGTCAAAATCAAGCCCCTAAAGTATGATACCAGTTTTTCTCTATCGAATACCGGTAAGGTGCCCACAAGCTTTTTTAAAAATTTCTTGGAATTAATTATTTGGATGCCATACTGTCCAAAAGCACGAATGGGCAGCATTATTTTGTATTTCGGATCCTGCAGTTGGATTGGATAGGCTGTTCCCCACTTGACATCAAGGGTCATCTGTTTGTTTACGTACCAAACTTCTGCTGTAAAAGGTGTTTTTTCGCCTAGTGGAATTTTGAAAAATTTCGAAATAACAGGATAGTTTTTAGTATCAAGTGTATGCCGTCCTGGTTTAAAAGGCCCCAACATCTGCCCTTCATTCAGAAGCATAGCTTCCTGTGTTTCGGAAACAATTAACTGCGTCCATGTTGAAAGTTCTTCAGAAGGAAACTTCCATGCATATGTTTCATCAGAAGCATTCCATTTAACGACGTCAATGATAGCCATATAAGGCCTCCGATATTTTCTTGTCTTTACCTATCGTTCACGAAGAAGATAAACTGTCCGAACCCATAATGGTGTTGATGGCCGTAAGCTTATATTCAAGTATTCCCCATTATCGAACAGACTCAACTAAAAATGAAAATTTACTCAAGTAATTTATCCAACATATCACTGGTGACCTGGTCAAAATCGGTTCTTTCACCAGATGGAATAGGTGGAATTGAAGACGTACCACAATACTCACACCGTATCGCATTACCTGTGGCAGGCACCTCGTTTTTCGCTCCGCATGATTTGCAGGTAAACCTGACCGTTTTGACTGGTGAAACAGCATCAACTGGATGATTTTGGGTCCTATTTTTATTAGCAGCAAAAGGCGCGACAGCTTCCTTTGTGGCAGCCTCCTTATTTTTCTTTTTGGCCCTTTTAAGCAGCAACAACCCGATAAACCCCCAAAATAATAAATTGAAAATACCGCCTGCGGCTCCAGATTCTGGATTTAACAATCCGCTAAAAAAGCATAAGACTGCCAATATGATAAATAACCACCCAAAAAAACGCAGCATTTCCTTCCCTTTCTTTTAGCTCCAGTCCTATAAAAGCTTTATGTTCGTATTATCGGTATCCTTTAGTAAAAATTGAGCTATTTTTTAGATTCATGCATACCGCTGAGCAAACAGATCACTCAAATGGCTGAGGACTTTCATCTGGATGGCATTCAGAAATTAGCGGATGGCTTGAAGGCAGGATAAATTTCCAAGCTTTTGGATTGTGTAACGCAATGTGTAAAATAACTAAATTGTGGATTGCAGCTATTGCTCGCAATTCTCTACTGAAGTTATTAGGTTATTTATTGAATTTTAAAATATATCATCAACATGACCTCGGGAAAACGGATTTCAGACGCCTATTGTACGTAATTCTTACTCCAATTAGCTTCCGCCGATTGTGGCTCTGATAACTTTATAGCCTTCATTTTCAAAAGCGTTTGCCACAGTTTCCTGGAGGTCTGTGCCCGGCGTCAGGGCACTCATGTATCCGCCCCGGCCACCGCCGGTCACTTTGGCACCAAAAGCGCCAAGTTCAATCGCCTTATCGCACAAATAAATCAGTGTTTCATGGGAAAGATCCATCTCAATCAGAATTTTGTGGTTGGCGGTCATGATCCGGCCCACTTTTTCCAGGTTGTAATTCTCCAAGGCCTGTTTCATTTCTAATGCCTGGTGGCTGACAGTTTGCAGGCGCAGGTTAAACAAATCCGGCTCTTTTTCCTCCTGGGCCTCTACATGCGCGTCCAATTTCGAGGTGTCGGCTGTCACGCCGCTGTTGCCCAATACCACTTCAACGGGTTCTTTTAGATTGATGTGCTCCCAGTTCGTTTTTTTGTTTTTAATATGATAGAGGATTAATCCGCCGTAGGTCGAGGCGGTATTGTCAACACCGCTGGGGATGCCGTGATAGGCGAACTCGCCTTCCCAGCCGATATGATTAATTTCTTCAATGGAAAGATCTAGATTAAATTCATCGTTCAGGGCCCGGGCCAGCGAAACACAGCTGGCCGCACTGGCACCGACGCCGCTGCCGGCTAAAAGTGATCCACCATAGGTGATTTTAATGGGATTTTTTTGAGCATCGACGTTCATCACCTCAAGAATCCGGTTGATGGAGTCGACCTGCTGGTCCTTTTTCTTTTCCTTATATCCCGGGACTTCGGTCCGGTTGTCCTCCAATATCCAGCCTTGCCCCTCTTTCAATCGTTGAACGACACACTCAGTTTCAAACGGTATGGAAGAGACAATTGCGGGAACCTCCCTTAACACAAATGCATCTCCAATCAGTATGGTCTTTCCAAACGCCGATCCTTTGCCCATGGTAAACTCCTAAATTGTAGATTTGAAAGGTTTATTAACTTCTGACGGTTATCAATCAAATAGCTTCATTATACACACTGGAGTGTTGGAGTAGTGGAGTACTGGAGTAATGAAAATGAAAGAAATTATTTTTCCCCTTCGACCCAATACTCCATCACTCCTTTACTCCATTACTCCGGCTTTGATAAACTTGATCTTGAGTCTTAGTCCAATAGTTGCTTTTAATTTACTTTACTGAATTATCGAGAATGTGTTCCATTTCCTGAATTAAGGCTTCCTCTTTACCGATGGCCACGGTAGTTGCAGCAGTCAAGCTGTGGCAGGCATCGGAGAAGCCGCCGAGTTTGTTGGTTGCTTCAGGCAATAAAATATTGAGCCCCAGTTTTTTATTGGCCCTGATTTCCGCCTCTATCTGAGCGGATACCCGCATTGAAATTTTTACCTCGTTGAATTCGATGGGGCCGAAACCCGGGATTTGGTTGGGGATGACCTGAAAGCCGGCAACATAGCGCTGCGGGTCTACATTGTC
>JASFIX010000490.1:0-3985 GCA_050122435.1 Desulfobacterales bacterium | reverse complement strand
GATCGAATTGACCGCACCGGTCATAACGCGGGATAGGGTGTCGCGACCATACTGGTCGGTTCCCAGCGGATGTGTCCACGAGGGACCCTGAAGGCGCTCCCGGGCGTTCATTTTATTGGCATCAAACGGCGTCCAGATGAGGCTGAGTACCGCTGCAAAAACGACCATCGCCGACAGGATGAATCCAACGGTGAAATTTTTATTTCTAAAGAATCGCTTCATTTAAATTTGCTCCGCAAATTTAACTCATTCCAACTGGATTCTTGGATCGACATAGGCGTAGGCGAGGTCGACGATAAAATTTACCACCACCACAGCTGCGGCCATAAATAGCACAACATCCCGCACTACCGGTAAATCGCGCTGGCCAATTGCGTTAAACACCAGACGGCCCAGGCCCGGCAGGTAGTAAACGTTTTCAATGATGATCGCACCGGCCAGCAGCTGCCCCAGCTGAAGGCCCATGATGGTCAAGACCGGGATCAACGCATTGCGCAACGCGTGAGTATAGATAACGGTGCGCTCCCTGAGTCCTTTGGCCCGGGCGGTGCGGACATAATCCTCCCTCAGGACTTCAAGCATGGATGAACGTGTCAGTCGCGTCAGAATTGAGGCCCGGATAACACCCAGTGCAAATGCCGGCAGCAGCAATGCTTTTAAAGAGTCCCAGAAATTGACGGTCCATCCGGCAAAGCCGCCGGCAGAAAACAAACCCCAGTGGACCGATAACAGCAGAATCAGCAAAATACCCAACCAGAACTCCGGGGTCGCCAATCCTAACTGAGTAAAAAACATCACCGATACGTCGGCTGGACGGTTTTGGTGACGGGCGGCATAGATTCCCATTGGAATGGAAATTATGACGGCAAAGATCATGGCCAGCAGGGCCAAGGGACCGGTGACTGCTAACCGGCTGACAATTAAATCATAGACCGGCATATCGTAATTAAGTGAACGGTTGCCCCTGCCGGTGATCAAATTCGTCAACCAGTCGAGATACTGGGTCCAAAAGGGCTGATCGAGACCCAGTTCGGCCCTGAGGTTGGCCAGGGTTTCGGGGGTGGCATTGATACCCAGCATGATCTGGGCCGGGTCACCGGGCAGTACGAAAAGTACGGAAAATACGGCAATAGAGACTAGCAAGAGCAGCAGGACCAGTGTTAATATCTTTTTGATCAGGTAGCGGATCATAGGTTCAAATAGGCCATCGGAGTGTTGGAGTGCTGGAGCAGTGGAGTAATGGTTTTGAGGGAGTGGCAAATGACATTTCCAGCGATGTCATTTCAATACTCCATTACTCCATTACTCCGCTACTCCAATGTCCGAACGCAAAGGAATTTAGCGTTTCAGCCATACCTCGGTAGCATCCAGGGCGATGGTCGGGTAGTTCTCCCACCAGTTCATCACCTCAGCCTTCATTACCGGTAGGCTGGGTGCTGAGAACAGATAGCCGTTGACGGCATCATCGGTGATGATTTCCTGGCAGCGGCCGAACCACTTGGCTTTTTCTTCTTCATTAGGCGCCTTGAGGGCCTTGGCATAGGCGTCCCGGAATTCCTGGGAGTCATACTGGAAATAATAATCGGGCTTGGCATAGATGCCAATATCCCAGGCCTCTACGTGTCCGATCATGGTCAGATCGTAGTCTTTCTGTTTGAAGATCCGATCCAGCCAGTATCCCCATTCGACCACCTCGATTTTCAGTTTGATTCCCACCTGGCCCAACATATCGGCGATGACTTCACCGGCTCTGCGGGAGTAAGAGTAAATCGCCGGCAGCTTGATTGAGGCCTCGAACCCGTCAGGATATCCGGCCTCGGTCAGAAGTGCCTTGGCTTTTTCAGGGTTATAGGCAAACTTGCCGGTTAAATCTTTGTAATAAGGTGTTGACGGCGACCAGTGGGAACCGATGGGGGTTCCATAGCCGAACATCACGAGCTCGATAACCGTCTGCCGGTCGATAGCATGGGCAATGGCCTGGCGCACTAGCTTATTGTCAAAAGGTTTGGCTTTATTGTTGGTGGACATGATGACCTCACCGGTGGTGGTGCCGGCAAACACTTTGAAGCGTTTATCTTTGGCCATTTCAGAAGCCTGCTCGGGGGCGGCGATGTAGCCGATCACATCGATGTCACCGGCCTTGAGGGCAGCAATCTGGGCGCTGGCATCACCGATGAACTTGAAGGTGACCTTGTCCAGATGCGGCAGGGCAGGATTCCAGTATTTTTCGTTGCGCGCCATTTCCACTCGATCTCCGCGGGCCCAGGTTACGAACTTGAAGGGGCCGGTGCCCACCGGCTGGCTGGCGGCATTTTCATAGCCCTTCTGGGGCAGCATAACGGCATCGCCTTCGGCCATATGAGCGATAAAAAGGGCATCGACATCTTTGAGGGTCAATACCAGGGTGTTGTCATCCGGTGTTTCGATTTTTTCGATACCACGGAAAAACTCCGGGTGGGCGTTCTTGGTGGTCTCGGCGGCATTGCGTTCCAGATTCCATTTGGCCACTGCGGCGTTGAAAGGTTCTCCGTTGTGGAAGATCACGCCCTTGCGCAGACGAAAGGTGTAAACCTTGCCGTCCGGGGACACCGTCCAGGCCGTCGCCAGACCGGGCACAAACGTCCCATTGCGGTTGACCTTAACCAGACCCTCGTAGATATTGGCAAATACCACCCGGTCGATTGCCGCCGCTGTGTTTGCGGTCGGATCCAGGCCCGGCGGTTCGGCCGGTTGGCAGACAATCAACTCTCCCCCCTTTACCGGAGTGGCGGCAAAAACTTGGTTGAACGGAAGTATTAAGGCCAATATAAAAATGATGAAAAGCAATCTCCTCATATTTCCTCCTTTTATTTGAGTTAAATTGAAATGTGTGAATTCACCGATTCGATTACATAATAGTTAATAGCATTTTTTTTTATCGATCTTCAAGGTCACAGAAAGCCGCCATGCCGGCCATGCTTTTGGCAGTCAGGATGGCGGTTATGATAGCTCTTGACACGCATTCTGCGGCCGTGTGACCGATGTCGCTGACCGCCCGGGCGTGCGCCGGGCCGTAATATCCGGGGATTTCCGGCAACTTCCGCTTACCGGTGGCCAAACAAAAAATCGTATCACCTTCGAACAGGGTATGGGCGGGTCGAATGGCACGTGCCAATCCGTCATGCGCCATCTGGGCGACTTTGTGCGCCTGCGCCTTGGTCAGGATGGCGTCGGTTGCGACCACGCCGATGACGGTGTTTGTGCCCGGCATACTTTCGGGCCGCGGCGGGAGTATGACAGCGCGTTTTCCCTGCCGGCCGAACTCGTTTTCGATCTCCAGACCGATTTCCCAGGGGCGGCCCGTGGCCGGATTAATTACCTCACCATCCGGGTTGACCGCCACCACAGCGGCGGTGGTGATGCCCGAATCCAGAATCCGGCTGGCGGTTCCCAACCCCCCTTTAAGGCTGCCGGCCCATGCACCGGTTCCGGCACCCACACAGCCGGTGGCCACCGGACCGCTGTCGGCTGCCCGACAGGCTTTTTGGCCCCATTCCGCGCTGATCGGCGGGATAAATTCAGACCCGCGATCCAGGTCGTATAAAGCGGCAGCCGGTACGATCGGGGCCGCAAATCCCTTGTCCAGGGGGAAGCCGAAGCCCTTTTCCGCCAGCCAGTGCACCACACCGTCTGCGGCTGCCAGTCCGTATACCGAACCGCCGGAAAGCACCACTGCCTGCACCTGTTCCACCAGGTTTGCCGGTTCCAGCAAATCGGTTTCGCGAGTGCAGGGAGCCGACCCGCGCACGTCGACACCGGCAACCGCACCTTCCGGGCAAAGAAGCACGGTGACGCCACTGGTGGCAGCTTCATCGGTATAATGACCCACCAGAATACCATCCACATCTGTTAACGCATTATGCTTTCCGATCGTATGCAAACCAACTCCTTTGAGCCGAACGCTCACTTATGTTCAGGGAATTGCGATGAATGAATCTTTTTTTAT